>JBJXHA010000020.1:0-9055 GCA_046160275.1 Bacteroidia bacterium
GTTTTTTTATGGCTTGCAAATATACGCAGCTTATTTGGATTGTGGTAAAAGTAGTAAAGAAAAACGTATTAAAAGCGTAAATGAAAAATCATCTATCTTGTAGCAAGATTCTCAAACATTTCGTATCTTTGTAGCAAAATCAATAAAAAAAATGGCAAAACGAAACGAGATACTAGACCCTTTCGCGCTGAGTTCTGATGAGGAACGTAAGATGCGCCCGCAAGCATTGGAGGACTTTTCGGGACAACCGCGTTTGACGGATAATTTGAATGTATATATTACTGCGGCAAAAAAACGTGGCGATTCGCTCGACCATATTCTTTTTCATGGTCCTCCGGGATTGGGGAAAACGACCCTTTCTTTCATTATTGCCAATGAAATGAAGGCAAATATTAAAACGACTTCGGGACCTGTATTAGAAAAACCTGCGGATTTGGCGGGGCTTTTGACAGGTTTGGACAAGGGAGATGTTTTGTTTATTGATGAAATTCACCGCCTTTCGCCTGTGATTGAGGAGTATTTGTATTCTGCGATGGAGGATTTTAAGATTGACATTATGTTGGAGTCGGGTCCGAGTGCGCAAAGCATAGAACTTACCCTCAATCCTTTTACCTTAGTCGGAGCTACAACTCGTTCAGGAATGTTGACTGCTCCTTTGCTTGCGCGTTTTGGAATTAATTGTCGCTTAGAATATTATGATGCCGAAACTTTACAAAAAATTTTGATTCGCTCGGCAAAAGTAATGAAAGTGCCCATGCAAGAAGATGCGGCTTTTGAAATTGCGCGAAGAAGTCGCGGTACGCCTCGTATTGCAAACCGTTTGTTAAGAAGAAATCGTGATTTTGCGCAAGTAAAAGGAGATGGAACAATTACCTTAGAAATCGCAAAAATGACCTTAACGGCTTTAGATGTAGATGAGGCGGGTTTGGACGATATGGACAAGCGAATTTTGCTGGCAATTATCGAAAAATTTAAAGGAGGTCCCGTAGGACTAGGCAACATTGCTACCGCAGTAGGGGAGGAGGCGGAAACGATAGAGGAAGTACATGAGCCTTATTTGATTATGGAAGGTTTTTTGAAACGAACCTCGCGCGGCAGGGTGGCAACTGAAAAAGCCTATCATCATTTTCATAAATTACCTGATTTAGGGCATAATTCTACTTTGTTTTAAAAATGAAACGACTGTCAAAAAAGTTCGGAACTCTTCGAAGATTTCCGAACTTTTTTGACAACCCCTAACTTATTCTTGTGGTATTCGCTTCAAAATGAAGTTTTTTAACAAGATTTCTGCGTCTTCACTATCTAAATTTCCCAATAATAAATTACCCGGAATAATTTTTACCGTAATCCCGCTTGCACAATTTCGCATACAAGGCGAAGTTTTGACTTGTACCTTCTCTTGTAAACCTAATGCCTCGATACGTTTCTCTACCTCCTCAAGTAAAGAATCGGCATTTTTTTCTCCGCAGCAACCCACCTCTAATTGCTTGGGATTTTGGCTATTACAAATTAAAACGTGCAACATACTTATTCTTTAATCGTAGGATCTTTGTAGCTTTTATAAGGCTCTTGTTTAACCATTGTGGCTAAATTGTGCATACTTTTAAAGAACTTTTCGCCCACAAACCAATCAACGACCCAAGTAGGAATACCATCAGCCTGCCCAATACGAATAATGCACTCAAAAGAAGTACTGCCATCAGTGTTCGGCGTTAAATTCAAATCTGTTTCGTAGCTTTTTAAGCGAATATGGTCTTTTTTCTCAGGAATATAAGTCGGCTTGCAACGTGCTTTGATACAAACGTGCTTGGTTTTAGGCTCTTGTATCACATTTGCATACATCACCAAATCACGATTGTCCATAGGCCAAGGAAAAGGCGCAATGCATTGATAATAAAGCTCATCTGGCGTTTTGTTTCCCGCTAAAGGCTTTGCAGAAGATACACCTGTCATCCATTTGGGCTGATTGTTTACGTCCTTTAATAGCCCAACGAATGCACTCACAGGCGCGTTTACTTTTGATACAAACTTAATTTCCGCAACTTTTCCTACCGTTCTAAAATAGCCTTTGATACCATTTTTTTCGCCTTTGAATGTCCATGATTGAGCAAGAAGAGAAGAGCCAGTAAGACAAAGCAGTAGAATAAACAATACTTGTTTCATCGTAAAAAAGATAAGATAATAAGGTTAAGCAATGGAAAATACATAATTGATAAGGGAAAAGGAGTTGAGTTTCCTTTTTAATCAATTACATATAAAATAGCATATATGAATGATTGTTGAATACTTAGAGCTACAAATATTGTAAATATATACGAAAAATGCAAATCTTAATTGTAGGGTAAATAGAAACAAAACAGTAAAACCCTAAAAATGAGGATATTATTTAACAGAGAAAATAAAAATTACCCATACACAATTAGCGCGTATGGGTAATGTTCTATGTCGTTAAGCACTTATTGACGCATATTGGAATTAGTATTTTCTTTTGCCATGATAACAGAAGAATCAACCGAAGTATCGTTAAACTCTTGATTTTCAATAGGGAAAACGGTAGCAGTTTGTTCTGTGTCTTGTGTAGCACGAACCACAGCCCAAGTCCCTAACATCATTAACAACGCCATTGCAATTCCGACTAATCCTATCATAGAATTTTCGGCAGCTATCACTTTGGGTGTTTCTTTAACTTCTTCTGGATCAACGTCTTGTGGAAATTTTGAAACAATATTTAACAATTGGTTGGTAATGGCTAGCCTTTCTGTTTTTACAAAATTTCTATCCAAAACGCCCGTTTGTGTACGCCTTTCTAATGAGCTTAAATCATGCGATAATTTCTCCAAAGTTTGTTGTATAGAAAGAACAACAAAAAGTGGATATTTTTCAATATTCAGACTTTCTGTAAACTTGGATACTTCACGAATCGCAAGTTCTAAATTGTCGGAAAATATAATCTTTTTAAGTTGATATGTTTTCATGATAATGTTTATAGTAGTAGTGAATATAGTGTTTTATACGAGAAATCGTGGAAATAAGTTCTATAAATTGCTACTTTTTTTGTGAATATTTTGTAAAAAATGCCATTTTTTTTGGCGCATTTTTTGAAAATATAAAGTATTGATATACAATTAAATAGAACAATAAAAACCCCCGTTAATATTTGAAGCCAAATATTAACTCATGCCTAAAAAATCAAAAATGTAGTATTTTTTAGCAATCAAGCTAAACGAGAATAACTACGTAATTAAATAAAACGGTGCAAGGAAATTATAGAAAATGAAATAATTATTCATTGACTAAAAGCCAACAAAGCAAGCAGGTTGAACCCAACCCGATGTGAGTATTAGTCTTAATGAATGGAAAAGTAAAAAGGATACTTGCCTTAGCAAGCCACAGTGCAAGGAGGAGTATTTGCTTGGTAAGAGCAAATGTTTTGTGTGGTAATGTAGAAAGTAAGCATATCGCGTTTGTGGTTATGTTCGTTTAACTAAATAGGATTGGGCAATGAGTTTCTTTTTACGAAACTGTGTGAGAAAATGTTTCAAGCGTGTAGTTTTTTTTATTAAAAAAAATACAAAATCGCGCTATTTCCCAAGAAAAGGGACTTTTTTTTAGGTAATTTTTTTTCTACCTTTGAGGTCAAGATGTATCACAACCACTTTTTTTTATTATTCTTTAGAAGTTTTATGAAACAATTTTTCCTTTTCTTGTTCATTTTAACCACTTGCTCTAGCTCATTCGCGCAAAATTGCTCAAGTTCCCGTTATCAACAGCCTATTTTTTCGAATATCAACATTTATACTGATGTCGTTTATGGGCAAGCCGATGCTTATGATGCTTTTGGCTCTTCCAGCCTTTCAGACATGAAAATGGACATTTATTTGCCTGATAATGATACCCTTAGCAAACGTCCTTTGGTTTTGTTTTTTTATGGAGGAGCTTTTGTGCTAGGAAATAAAAGCGATGCCGATGTGTCAGCTTGGTGCGATAGTTTAGCGCATTATGGCTATGTAGCAGCCTCTGTCAATTATCGCTTGGGTATGGATTTGACTAATGCAAGAAGCTCTGTTCGGGCTGTTTACAGAGCTGTGCAAGATGCGCGTGCTGCGGTTCGCTACCTCAAACATTTTGCCAACACCTATAACATAGACACAAGCCGCATTTATTTAGGAGGGGAAAGCGCAGGGGCATTTATTGCCTTGCATACGAGTTATTTGAATAAAAATACGGATCGCCCCCAAGAAACTTTTGCAAGCAGCAATCCTTTTGATGCGCCCGATGACAACCAAGATTTAGGCTGTTTGGATTGTTCTGGAAATAATTATGCCCATACCGTTGAGATTAGTGGAATCATTGATTTGTGGGGTGCCTTGCAAAGTACAAGTTTTATTGATGTGAACGATAAAAAAGTGCCGACCGTCATTATACATGGCACCGATGATGGAATTGTGCCTTTTACTTCGGGCAAACCTTTTTCTAATATTGTGCAAAATTTCCCTACGGTATATGGCGCAGCTCCTATTCATGATCGCATGGATTCGCTGAATATTTATAACGAATTTTACCCTTATCAAGGGCTAGACCACGTTTTTTATGGCTTACCTACGGGAGTTGTTACTTTCCCTAATCAATATTGGCAACCCGTTTGGACACAAGGACATACTTTTTTGTATCATACTTTGCAATTTAATACAGCGTCTCCTGTTGGAGAGCTAACGCCTTGCGCCAATGGAATTTATACTTATACTTTGCCTTTTCACGCAGGCTCGGTGTATTGTTGGCAGGTAACAAATGGGCAAATTTTGGGAAATGCAACAAGCAATAGCGTTCAAATTCAATGGAATAGTGTAGGGGCAGGGCAAATTTCGGTGCAGGAAAGGAATGATTTGGAAGTAGTGGGTGGGGCAGGGACTGTAAATATAGCTGTGCAGAATTGCGTGCAATCGTTGGAAAATGAGCAGGCAAAAACAGGAATTACTTTGTTAAACAATGTCTTAAACGGAGGCGAATCTTTTACTTTAAAAAATCATAGTGCTAACCCACAAAATTTCCAACTTCGCTGGCTAAATGCAGAGGGCAAAGAAATTTTAACGCTCAAAAATCAAAAAATGGAAGGAAATGAAACCAAATCTTTTTCATTGCCTGTATCATCACAAGGCTTATATTATGTACAAATTTTGCAGGAAAAGCAGCAAGTTGCCTACAAAGTGTTGATTTTGTAGCGAATAACTTAGGCTTCATCTTCCTGCCACATCGCTTGAAATTTCTCCACTAACCATTCAGGCGCACGCATAGGGCGCATGGTTGTCGTATTTACATAGACTAATTTCACGATGCCTCGCGTAAGTAAGTCCCCATTTTCATTAAAAATCTCGCAATTTGTAATGAGTTGTCTATCAGGGAATTGCGAAATAGTAGTTTTAATCGTAAGCAAATCATCATAAAGTGCAGGGCGAAAATAACGAATGTTTAACTCCGCAACAGGCAACATTACGCCCTGTGCTTCCATTTCCTTATACGTTAGCCCTACCGCTCGAATAAGTTCAGTACGCGCTACCTCAAAATACTCCGGATATTTGCCATAATAAACGTACTGCATTTGGTCGGTGTCGGCATAGCGCACACGCACTTGTGTTTGATGAAAAAGCATAGGTAATTAGTAGATAATTGATAAAGGATAATTGATAATTTGTTAATTTATTGAGTATCAAGCGTTTTGTTTTTAATTCAGCAGAATCTACACAAATAACACTTCGAAATAGCGATTGTGTAGATGCTTCTGAATTTATATGCCACGGAACACTAAGCGTTTTATTATTTATTTCAAAACATATTCTATACAAATTTTAGATATAACTCGTCTGAATAATCGAATAATTCCAATACTTGCTTCAATTTCTTGAGGATAGCATTCGCACTGTAGTGTGTCTCAATAAAGAATGATTGCCCAACAGAACCAGCCTGTCGCAAACTATCTTTTTCTTGCGTTAATTTAAGCGTTTCTACTACTTCAGGGGTTAAAAACCTTTTCGGCTCCCCCTCAAAAAGTGTTTTTAATATAGAAATAAACATATTTGCGAAGTGTTTTTCCACATATTGTGTATCTCTAAAAACATAATACTCCAATTTTTGGTTGGTCGCTGTCTCTACATCAAAGATATTTATCTCATCGCTAACATTATCATCGAGAACACTTTCTGGATAAGACCAAATTGTTAAACTTCTCTCTGTAATGAGTTTGAGTCTTTCTAATAATTCAGGTTCAGTCCATTGGCTAATATTTGCTAAATATTTATTTAACCAATAACCCGTATCTTTATAACCCACATCAGGCATATCTCGTTTTTCCACAAAGGGTTTGTTGCTGAGTTCTCCATTATTTCCAGAAATGGTTAAGTTTGCAATACAATGCTTATATTGTTCCTCAAACAGCTTAAAACTATCGCCTAATGACTTTCTCCACGCTAAAGTGGGAGTCTGAGGAAAAATATGTTCTGTTGTAACCTTTTCATTTCCTTCAATTTGAAGCGGAACCGTTTTGCCAAAATTTTCTAGTCGCTCTAAAAAGTAAATACGGTTTTTGGTCTTAATGTTATAAAAATCCTTAATTTTCAATTCATACTCAACCTCATTATTTTTAGGAAATCGTTGAAATCCTTTTTTATGAGCTAATGCTAACTCCAAAGAACGAAGGTAGTTGTTTTTATCTACATTACTATGCAGACTCATAAAAATCTTATTTAACGCATTGGTTGGTAAACTACAAATAAACCTACGCCAAACAAATGATTGTATTAAAGTTAGGACTTGTATAAAAGTATTTGTATCTATCACACTACTGGTATAATCATGGTAAACTTGTAGTAAAAAAGGATATGCCACATTAATTTCTAAGTGGTTGATATAACGCAGATGCTCTCTAATTTTCAGATTTGGCTCTTCTGCATTGTTAATCAACTTGTAGTAGTAGTTTGAGTAGGTCTTTATTTCCACGAGAATCTGCTCAATATCAGTAAGCCTTTGTGCAGGTATTTTACCCGTAAAGTCATATTTCCCTCTAAACGCTTGAAATACATTGCCTTTGTTGGGTATTTTTCCGTATTTGAAGGTAATGAAATCTCGGATAAACTCGGAAAGTTTAGGCTGCTTGGTTTTATTATCCGTAGTATTTTCTTCTATTTTTACCCAATAATCCTCATAAATTCTGTTTTGGTCTTTGGGATTCAAGTCCATCAAAACATAATTACGAATTAAGTCGGCTTGATTTAGGTCTAATCCTGTGGAATTTAGGCTTTCAAAGATTCGTTGCGGGTCATCTTTTCCTCTTTCCAACGAAACTTCTACGAAATGTAGTTTATTCAATCCCTTAAGAATATGGTCAAGCTCGCTAAATGGAATAGCATTTTTAAAATATAAATAATTTTCAGTAATCCGAGAATATCCCAACAACGGTGCGCTAAAATCGTGCTTGATAAGGTATTGTAAGGCTTTATCGTCTTTTTTTACAGGACGAAGTTTTAATTTTTCCTCTTCATAGTCTTCATTGATAATATAATTTTTTAGCAACCGTTTCCCTTCTCGTTCATTTCCTTGTTCTATAAATTGGTGAGCAATAGAAAGCAGTAACAGTGAAATTGTGGTAAGTCGTTGCTGTCCATCTATAATTGTAAGTTGAAGTTGAGAACTTGTCGAGTAAACGCTATCTTGTATATGAACGATACTTCCCATAAAATGACTATTCAAAGCATCATTATTTGCTACTTCCCGAATGTCCCGTAACAGTTGTTGACATTGTACTTCCTGCCAGTTATAATCACGTTGATACACAGGAATGACAAATTGCGTATCTCTGTTTTGGATAAATCTTGATAAGTTGTTGAGTTTTGCTTCCATTTTTTACTATAAGTATTTGTGTAACAAAAGGTTGAGTGAATTTATTTTGTAAGCCGTTTTATGAACAGCCAATGTGTTAGTTTATTAAAATCCTACATAACTAGACGTAAAAACAAGACAAACTGCCTATTTTAGCTTTGCTAACAAATAGGCAATTTGTCTTATTCCTAGACGCTTTTCATTTAGTGCGTTTTACACCACATTAAAAGACAGGTCAATATAGGCTTTCCACGCCAACATTCCGCCATTGAGGTTACGTACATTGGTGAAACCTGCGGATTGTAAAAAGGCGGTTGCTCTTCCGCTTCTGCCTCCTGAACGACAAATCATGACGATTTCTTGCTCTTTGAAAGGGGCTAGTTTCTCCAAAGCTGCGGGAAGGTCACCCAAAGAAATTTGAACAACATCTGGAAGTGCCTGCATTTCCCACTCATGCGGCTCGCGCACGTCCACCATAATAGGGGCTTCGCAAGCGTCTATACGTTCTTTTAATTCGTTTACTGTAATGTCCATAAAATAAGTAATGGATAATTAATAATGGAAAATGAAAAATGAAATTAAATTGTTTATTGTCAATATTTTAAGTAAAAAATATTAATATAAACTAATGCTTATCAAGTACTTAATATAATGAATTTATACCAAGCTCGTAACTTTTTCAATTGCTGCTGCCAATCCTTCGGATTTTTTGCCGCCTGCGGTTGCATAAAAAGGTTGTCCGCCACCGCCGCCTTGAATTTCTTTTGCGAGTTCTTTTACCAAATTCCCTGCATGATATTTTTTGGACTCGGCAAGATCATCGCTCATAATTACGCTTAATTGTGGTTTGCCTTCAAATTCAGCTCCTAACACAATAAGCGTGTTGTTTGCCATCTTTTTCAACTCGAAAGATAAGTCTTTCAAATCTGCGGCAGAGCCAACCGAAACAAGCGCGCGAATGACGGAAACTCCTTTGATTTCTTCGGTTTTTGCCACCAGTTCATGTTTGAGTTGCTGCACTTTTTCCGCATTAATATGTGCAATTTGCTTTTCTAAGGTATGAACTTTTGCTACTAAATCCTCTACTGCTTTTTCTACATTTGCAGGATTTTTAAGAATCGTTGCTACATTCTCCAATTTTTGCGCTTGGCTGCTCAAATAATCAATCGCTTTGTCAGAAGTGTAA
>JBJXHA010000021.1:0-2950 GCA_046160275.1 Bacteroidia bacterium
TTTACAAGTAATTGACAAGCAACAGATTGCGCAAATGCCAGTACAATCTGTAACAGAATTGCTTAGTTATGTGGCAGGGATTGACTTAAGGCAGCGCGGCGTTGGAGGCGTGCAAGCAGACTTATCGGTATTAGGTGGGACATTTGAGCAATGTTTGGTATTAGTCAATGGAATTAAAATTGTTGACCCACAAACGGGGCATCATACCTTAAATCTTCCGATTGATATTTCACAAATTGAAAGAATTGAGATTTTAAAAGGACCTGCGGCTCGCATTTTTGGAGCAAATGCCTTAACGGGCGCGATTAACATTATTACCCAAAAGATTGACAAATCAGGTGTGTATGTCAATTCTGTGCTAGGGAGTAATTTTCAAACGGATTCTGCAACTCAAAAAACGTATTCTCTTATGCAAAATCGTATTCGTTTGCAATGGGCAGGAAAAGAACATGGACACAGTGTGCAAGTAACTTATAACCAAAGCAATGGCTATCGTTATAACACAGCATCAAAGCAATTGATGACAACTTATTTGGGCGAAGCTGGCAACGATAAACTTGGGCGTTTTCAATGGATTGCAACTTGGTTAAACAATGATTTTGGGGCAAATGCTTTTTATGCTGCCCCTTTCGACAATGAATCGGAAGAACAAGTTAAAACGGGCTTGATGGCATTGAATTATCAAAAGCAAATTCGTAACTGGAAAATTATGACGCGGGCATATTGGCGCAACAATGAAGACGATTATGTTTTTACGCGAAAAAACCCTAGTTTATATCATAACTTTCACGTAACCAATGTAATAGGTGGGGAATTACATTCAAGTTATACGATGAAAAAAGGCATTTTGGGCTTGGGCGCAGAAACGCGAAGCGAGCAAATCCATAGCACAAACTTGAAAGACCATCAACGCATGAATACAGGCTTTTTTGCAGAATATCGTGCCTTTTTGCCTAAAAACATTGTCCTAAATATGGGAGCTTATGCGCACTATAATTCAGATTTTGGCTTTGCCGTTTACCCTGGATTGGATATTTTTGTACCGATGGGCGAAAAATGGCGCGCATTTGGAAATGTGGGTACAGCAAATCGGTTACCTTCTTACACAGATTTATATTATGTGGGACCTGGCAACATTGGGAACAGCAATTTAAAACCTGAACGTGCTTTTGTGGCAGAAGGAGGCGTAAAATATGTGCATAACTCCTTCACTTTTCAAGCAAGTGGTTTTAACAGATGGGTAACAGATTTTATTGATTGGGTGAAACCGCAAAGCACTGCGCCTTGGCAACCTCAAAATTTCCAACAAATTTACACCAGAGGCTTGGAAACAAATGGACTTTTCAGAAATAAGCAAGCCGCACAGAAAGCATTTGCCCTCGAACAAGCGCAAGTAGGATATACCTTTTTATTGGCAGATTTGGGCGAAAGTTCTTCCCTTTCAAAATATGCATTGGATAATCTGACGCATCAAGTTGTAGTGAATGTGACAGGGAAATTATTTTCACACCTTTATCCTACGCTTGCGGTTCGCACTTTTCAACGTCTTAATAATGAGGTTTATACCCTTGTTGATGCACGTTTAGCGTATCGCAGCCGCTACGTAGATGTTTTTGCCGATGCTACCAATTTGTTAAATACCGAGTATAAGGAAATGGGGCTGATTCCTGCACCAAAATTATGGACAAGATTGGGGCTTACGCTTCGTTGGGAAAAGTAACAAATGATATTGATTTTTGAGCAGACTTTATAAAGTATTGTTTGGACACATCAAACTTTTCTGTGTCCAAACAATACAAACTCTTACTATATGTACTAAATGCTATTTAACAAAACACAAATTGCCGCTAATTGTTAGCTTTTTTGCAAACAAATTGCTTATTCCTGTGTTTTGAGAATTGCTAAAAATTGCCAAATATTCCTTCTTTTTCATTCACCAATATGCGTAAGCTATTTCTTTTGTTCTTGACTTTTTGTTTTGGAGGCGTATTATTCGCTCAATCTGCTGCTTGCTCGCCTGATAAGTCGCTGTTGCAAATGTCGGAGCAGTTGCTTTTTCGGGTCAAAAAAGCAGAACCTACGGACAACCTTGTGGCTTTGCTGGCGAATGTTCCTAAAACGGACTTAATAAAAGGTTTGTGTAATGACAATGCCAAGAAAGTCTTTTGGGTAAATATGTATAATGCTTATTATCAATTACTTATTCAGAAAGGGATTGTGCGAGAGAAAGTTTTTACCCAAGAAGCGATTAATATTGCAGGTTTGCAGTTAAGTTTAGATGCCATTGAACATGGAGTTTTGCGGCGTTCTGCGGCAAAATATAGTTTGGGATATGCCAAAGCCGTTGCGCCTAAGCCTTATCTAAAAGAGTTGCAAGTCGAAGTGTTAGACTTCCGCATTCATTTTGCCTTAAATTGTGGCGCAAAAAGTTGCCCACCAATTGCTTTTTATAAATATGACGACATTGATACGCAGTTGGAACGCGCTACGGATAGTTATTTGAACATAGAAACGACTGTAAATGAGCAGAATAAAACAGTAGAAGCAACCCAAATTATGCAATGGTTTCAAGGAGATTTTGGAGGGCAAAAAGGAGTGAAAAAAGTATTGGAAAAATACCTACAAAAAAACCTAAAAGGTTATAAAATTCGCTACCAGAAATTTAACAACGATACTTATTTGAATAATTTTCAGTAAGAATTATTGTCCTTTACGCTTCTTTTGTTTTTAAAATTACTTGATAACTGTCATTGCCTTGCCTTCTTTTACATTCTGCCTCAGGCCCATTCCCCTCCAACCATCACTTTTTCAATGAGTTGTGAACCAAAAGAATAAGGGATTCGGGCTAAATTTACGATGGGTTTTGTGAGAATAAGGTCGGCTTTTTTGCCTATTTCTAAAGAGCCAACTTGTTCGGAAATTTGTAAGGCGGCTGCGCCGTTGAGGGTGC
>JBJXHA010000022.1:0-2554 GCA_046160275.1 Bacteroidia bacterium
TGCAACTTATTGTTCAAATGAAGCGGCAGTAACCTTAGCTGGTTCTCCAAGTGGTGGTTCATTTATGGTAAATGGTACTTCTGCTACGACCTTTGCGCCAATGACAGCTCCTGCTTCTAATTCTGTAGTTTATTCTTATACAGATGGAAATGGTTGTTCAAATACCGCAACACAAGCTGTAGCCATCAACACACACTCAACTGTAACTTTAGCGCAGTTTGGTGGTATCACAAGCGGTACAGGTATAACAACTATCACACAAGCTTGTGCGGGTAGTCCTATTACGCTTGCGGCTACAACTGCGGGACCTGCGGTAACGAACTACCAATGGCAAAGAAATGGAGTGGATTTGTCAGGACAAACGAATGATAGTTTGACGGTAACTTCAGGTTGGGGTGTATATCGTGTTCGTATCACGAATGTAAACTCGTGTTTAACGAATGCAGATACCTTCTCTATCAGCTTCCGTTCTTTACCGAATGCACAAGCAGGTACTGATAAAAATATTTGTACGGGTAATAGCGTAACTTTGGGTACAACCAACAATGCAAGTTTTACCTACTCATGGTTCCCAAGCACAGGTTTGTCTAATGCTACGATTTCTAATCCTGTAGCAACGCCATCAAGTGGACCTAGCACTTATACCGTGCATGTATCTCAAGCAATCGCTAACACAGGTGGTTTGGTATGTTCAAAATCAGATGATGTAGTGGTAAACTTATTGGCATTACCAACAGCACCAACGATTGCAGTATCAGCTCCAGCGGCTTTGGTAGGCAATGCAAGTCCTTCTCTTTGTGAAGGTTCAGGTGCAATTACCTTAATGGCAAGTGGCACAGCAGGAAATACGTCTTTGCAATGGCTAAAAAATGGAGGGCAAGCAGTACTTACGACTAATTTGTCATATCCTTTGAATGTATCTAATACTTCGGGTATTGCAGCCAACTATACTGCCAAAGTAAGAGCGTCAAACGGTTGTTTCTCACCAGCATCTAACATTATCAACACAACGATAAATAGCGCGCCAGCTCCTACGATTACACCAGCAGGAACAAACAACATCATTTTATTGTGTTTTGCGGGTGGAACTTCTGCCTCTCAATTATTGACCGCTTCAGTAACAAGTGGTACGCCTTCTTATTCTTGGTATCAAGTAGGGCTTACTGGATTTATTGGTACATTAAGTACATATAATGCGGTAATCAGTAACACGACTACTAGCAGAACGTTCAACGTAAAAGCAACTTATGCAAATGGTTGTGTTCGTTCTTCTGTAAACAAAGTAGTGCGTAAAAACACGACTTGTAGAGAGGATATGACAGTAGTTGAAGAAGTTGCATTAGCAGAAGAAATGACAGCTTATCCAAATCCAACAAGCGATAAGTTGAAAGTTACTATCAGCAACAGTGCGGCATTTACAGGAACATTAACTTTGAGCAATGCTTTAGGACAAGTCGTAATGAGCCAAAACATTGACCTTAACGAAGGCAATGCCATGGAAACTTTAGATATGTCTAAATTGCCACAAGGTGTTTATAACCTTACTTTTGACTCAGAAACTACACATCCAGTAGTGAAAGTGGTAAAAGAATAGGGAAATAGGGGATAGGTGAAAAGGGATAAGTTCATTCTCAATTATCTATTATCCATTATCCATTCAAAAAAGAACTGCAAAACTGCTTCGGTGGTTTTGCAGTTTCTTTTTGTTTTTTCGCTTTTATCTTGCATTTTTGCGCATCAATTAGAAAAAATGAAAGAGCGTTTGTCTAAAGTTTGGAAATGGCTGGCTTTTCCTGTAAAGTTATTCCTATTTGTTTTGTTGTTAGCTATTGGGGCAAATTGGGGCGTTATTGTGTATGCAAAGGAGTATATCTATCTGCCCGAAAATGTACCTAGCGTGTATTGTGGCATTGTGTTAGGGGCGGGCTTAACCGCACAAAATAAACCTACCCACGTTTTATTAGACCGTTTGCAAACAGGCTTAGAATTGTACCAAAAAGGGAAAATCAAGCGTTTTTTATTAAGCGGCGACCATGGGCAGCTAGAATATGATGAGGTAAACACCATGAAACAATGGCTAGAAGAAAAGGGTGTCCCCGCCACTGACATTTTTCTCGACCATGCAGGTTTTGATACATACAGTACGATGTATCGTGCAAAAGAGGTGTTTGAGGTAGATGACGCAATTCTCATTACCCAAGCCTTTCACCTCAATCGTGCTTTATTTTTGGCAAGGCAAAGAGGTTTAGTTACCTACGGTGTGAAAGCCGATAAACGCGCCTACATTTATGCCAAAAGATACCGTATTCGAGAATATATCGCCACCTTAAAAGCCATTTATGAAGTATTATTTAATACCTCACCTAAATATTTGGGCGAAAAAATCCCCATCACGGGCGAAAGTGCCAAGACTTTTGATAGGTAATTGCTGAAAATACGCTAATTTCTTAATATAAAAAGAGGCTGTCCGAAAAGGTCAGCCTCTTTTATGACTTCTAGTTGGGCTAAATTGTTTTTTCTTCTACTCCACCTCAATCCCTTGTGGTTGCGCTTC
>JBJXHA010000023.1:0-3322 GCA_046160275.1 Bacteroidia bacterium
AACATTGGGTTTTGTGCAAGTGTGGCTTGACAAACAAACTTCAGCCAAGTACAAAGCCAGGCAGTGGTTCGGGCAGGACATACAACTTTGAGCTTTAGTTCTTAATTTCAACTTTATATTTTCAATCAGCAGCGGCTGTGGGCGGACGGAATACTAATGCCACACCTGCACAAAGCCCTGCCCGTTGTGTGCAATAAAAATGAAACCACTACCCTACATATTATTCTTTCTCCTTTTTGCTGCTTGCAGACAAACACAAGAAAATAAAAAATTTCTAACGACCGAATTTAAATATTCAACTTACATATGGCATTTAAACCAGGACACATATCAATGGGAGTTTCATTTAATAGACTATCTCCACGTTGACAGTATCGGACATTTTGAATTAATTAAACATAATCCTGATTCACTTGATAAGCATTTCTATTTTAGTGGTGACATTAGTGATTCCACCAGACAAATTATTGATTCAATTCTTTTAGAAAACAAATTCCTCCCCGAAATAAAAACCGATGGAATAGCAGATAGCCCATTAATAATTTACGACGGATTTACTTATCTCTTAGACTATAAAATAATCAATAAAACCCAAGCTAAAATCCAATACATTAATTCATCATCAAGGACTCCTGAGAATATCATATTCTTAACCTCATTCCTTGACACTTTAATTAATAAGACACACTCAAATAAAATTGATAGCTTTTCAATTAAATCATACATCGACACTTTAAAAAAAATAAGTTCATATAATTTGCCGCCTCCGCCTGAACCACCACCACCGAATGATAAATCCCTTAGGTTTACTCCTCCTAAGACGAAGCAGTGAGATTTACTGCACACAACAAAAGGTTTTGTGCAATTGAGGCTGGACGTTGAAGCAATCATCGGCAGTGCATATCCCAGCTTTATATTCGGCGGACGTAATTCTGTTGGGCAGTAGTTCTAAACTTCGGCTTTTAGTTATAAATTTAGCTTCAGTTCCGGGCGGACAGTTGGTCAATTCCCCAACTGCACAAAGCCTCGAACGTTACCGGCAAGGCTTGGGCGACAGTGCTAACTTTGAGCGGACATCATACAACAAACATTAATACTCAAAAAATAATTACACCATGGCAAACCTACACTCACAATTCAAAAAGTTTGAAGAACGAATTTCTTTAAGTTCTACACAAAGAGATTTGATTGTAAAGCGGCATTCAACATTAAGGACAGTAATTACAGATTATTTTAAGAAGAAAAGCGGAATTTCCATTCCTGACTTTTTTATTCAGGGCTCATACAAAATGAATACAATGGTTCAAAAGAAAGATGGAAGTTTTGATGTTGACTTAGGTATTTTCTTTCCTCAAAAACCAAGTGTTACTCCTACTACAATGCAATCATATGTTCTTGAAGCGGTAAAGAACCAAACAACAAGTGGAGCACAGCATTTAAAAAAATGTATACGAGTAAATTATGTTGGTGAGTTTAGCGCAGACTTGCCAGTTTACTATCAAGTTGGGACAAACTCACAAGCATATATTGCAGTAAAAAACGGTGACTGGATAAAGGACGACCCTGAAAAATTTGTAAACTGGGTGAATGACAATCGTAAGTCAAAAGAAATAGGCAATGATGGTCAGCTATTACGTGTTATTAAATACTTGAAACGATGGGCAAATTTGCAATCTTTTAAAACTCCAAGTGGTGCAGCTTTAACAGTTTGGGTTTGTAAAAATTTCAAAGCAAGTAGAGACAGAGATGATGATGCATTATCAAAGACGATAAACGAAATACACTCAAGTTTTTGGTGGTCCATTTCATGTCAATGCCCAGTTGAACCGTTTGACGATTTAACTAGCAATCTTGACAGTATTCAAAAAGATAAATTCAAAGAAGCGTTAGGGAAATTAAAAGATGATGCAGCCAGAGCATTAAGTTCGTCAGATACAAGCTTAGCTGTTTCATATTGGGCAAAGCATTTAGGAGACAAGTTTAAAGTTTAAGACTATGACAGACCTTAGGCCAAAAATATTTATTGGCTCATCAACCGAAGGCATTTCCATTGCAGCAAAAGCCAAACTCAATTTATCAAGTGTTGGTGATTGTTTTTTATGGAATGAGCCAAATATTTGGGAAGCAAACAGAAGCACTTTTGAAAACCTACTTCGCATGGTTTCCTATTTTGATTTTGGTGTTTTTGTAGCCACAGCAGACGATTTAACTCTGACTAATGATAAAATAGTAATTGAGGCAAGGGATAATGTTATTTTGGAAATGGCTCTGTTTTGCGGAGCAATGGGACGAGATAAAGCATTCCTATTAGTTGAGGACGGAATTAAATTGCCTTCCGACTTTAATGGAATATATATGCCTCGTTTCAAACCGAATGACGACAGCACAATCAAAACAGCTTGTGATGAATACGCAAATAAAATAGATGAGCATTACAGACTAGGTCATCTTAGCTTATATCCTACAACTGCCTTAGCTATTGGCTACTACAAAAATTTTATTACTGGGCTCGTTGAAAGTGTTCAGGAAGCAGAAGAATTAGAGATTGGCGGAGTTAAGTATTCTGACTATAAGCTTAAAGTTGTAATTCCCAATGACCTAAAAGGAATGATTAGAGAAAAGGCAGCACAATTCTACAAGCGACATGGCTTCGTTGAAAATGCTATGAAAACAAAATACAGGAAACATCCTGCATGGTTTAAACTTGACCCTACACAAGCACCAGTTGCAATCCTCTATGATATGCCAAGCACTTTGACAGGTATTGATGATGCCATCGAAATGATTTTACAAAAAGGTTTTCAAGGAAGAACAAAAATGCAAGAAGTAATAGAGCAACGAGAATTAAATAACTTTAGGCGAGTTCTTCAAATCCAAATTGACAAAAGCCCATTTGCACAAGCAACCGTGGAAATCATTGACGAGTTTTGACCATTAAGCAAACTGACACTAAACTTTTAACCACAACTCAACGGACAGACAGTAGCCCAGCCGGTAACATTGGGTTTTGTGCAAGTGTGGCTTGACAAACAAACATCAGCCAATTGCAAATCCAAGCTGTGGTTCTGGCTGGACAAACAACATTGAGCTTTAGTTCTTAACTTCAACATCAGTTTTTCAATCAGCAGCGGTTGTGGGCGGACGGAATACTAATTCCACACCTGCACAAAGCCCTGCCCGTTGGTGGCAATTCCCCATTTCCCGGCGGGCGGAAATAAATTCCGAGGCTAACGGGTGGACAAATCATTAAATTTGAAGAGAATTCTTAAAATTATAAAGCATTGATTTTCAATACAAAAATTTGACGTTAGTCAGAATTTTA
>JBJXHA010000024.1:0-6045 GCA_046160275.1 Bacteroidia bacterium
CCTACACATGGTCACCTACTACGGCTCTCTCGGCTCCTTATGCTGCAACTTCTACGGCATCACCAACAACTACTACCACTTATACTGTTACAGCGAAAGTTACGGCTACGGGTTGTACGAAAACAGACGCAGTATTAGTTACAGTAAATCCAAAACCAACTGCAAACGCAGGACTTGATAAAACGATTACCACACAAGGAGGTTCTGTTACCATTGGAACTACAGGAATTCTAGGTAATACTTATTCTTGGACTCCTTCTTTGGGCTTAAATAACCCAACACTTGCCATTCCAACAGCATCTCCTACCTCCACAACCACTTATACCTTAACGGTAACTGCTACGGCTACAGGCTGTACGAATACTGACCAAGTTATAGTGAATGTAACGGTTGCAAACCAAGGAAATGGAAGTAAAGGTACAAATCCACTTACACAAACGCAATTCAATGTATTCCCAAATCCTGTGGAAAATGTGTTAAACATCACATCTGATGCAGTATTGAATGGAAAATATGAAATTGTAATTTTGAATACCGCAGGGCAAGAAGTTGTTCGCAAATCTGTTGAGGCAAAAGAAGAGCGTTTGAACCTACAAATTAATACGCTTGATTTGACACAAGGAATTTATATCCTCAACATTGAGTCGGTAGAAGGTAATAGCGTTCATAAATTGATTAAAGAATAAACTAAGGTTTAAATGTTTCTTATAGAAACATTCTGAAATCAAGTAAGTCGGCAAGAGCGAAAGCTTTTGCCGACTTTTTTACTTGGCATTTTTCAAAAATATCCTCAAAAGGCATATTAAAATTCCTACCTTTGTACTCCCTTCTCATTTAGTTCATTTTAATAAGTATTTTATTCATTATATATATGTCAATCAAAACTTTTTTTGCAAAATACCTCGCCAAACAAAGAGCAGCGTATTATAGAAAGATGCAAAACAATCCTTTTGCCATGCAGCAGAAGGTATTTCGAGAGCTAGTAAGGACTGCAAAAGATACAGTTTTTGGGAGAGAACATGAATTTGTGCAAATTGTAACCTATTTAGATTATCAAAACCGAGTACCTGTACGCGATTATGAGCAGGCAAAAACCTATTTTGATAGGATTTATCAAGGCGAAGAAAATGTCATGTGGATGGGGAAACCCTTGTATCTGGCAAAAACCTCTGGTACCACTTCTGGCGCAAAATATATCCCTATTACAAAGGAGTCTATTCAATGCCAAATAACGGGTGCGAAAGATACCTTGTTGATGTATATCCACGAAACGCAAAACGCAGATTTTTTAGATGGAAAAATGATGTTTTTATCGGGCAGCCCTGAATTAGAAACGAATGAGCACGGTATGAAAATCGGGCGACTTTCGGGCATTGTGAATCACTTCGTTCCCAAATATTTACAAAAGAACCGTGTTCCCACTTACGAAACGAATTGCATCGAAGATTGGGAGAGCAAAGTAAAGAAAATTGTGGAGGAGGTAATGCATGAAGATTTGCGCTTGATTTCGGGTATTCCGCCTTGGGTTCAGATGTTTTTTGAAGAAGCAAAACGCCAAACAGGAAAAGAACCTTTGGAGTTATGGAAAAATTTGCAAATTTTTGTGCAAGGCGGGGTAGATTTTACGCCTTATAGCCCTATTTTTGATTCTTTTTTTCAAGGAAAAGTAGCAATTGGGGAAACGTTTCCCGCCTCCGAAGGATTTTTCGCCTTTCGAGATTCTCAACAACAAGATGATTTAGTCTTACTATTGGACAACGGCGTTTTCTTTGAATTTATTCCTATTGAAGAATATGGCAAACCACAAGCGACCCGCGTTACCATCGAAAATGTGCGCCTAAATCAACAATATGCGATGATTGTTTCTACAAATGCAGGGCTTTGGGCCTATGATATTGGCGATACCATTAAATTTACCTCTTTGCGACCTTTCAAAATCAAAGTAACAGGCAGGGTCAAACATTTTATCTCTGCTTTTGGCGAGCATGTCATTGTGGAAGAAGTAAACAAAGCAATGATGGCGGCTTGTGCGGCAACTTCCTCTGAGATTCAAGAGTTTACAGTAGCGCCACTTATTAGCCAAGAAAAAGGAAAATCTTATCATGAATGGTTCGTTGAGTTTCTAACTCCACCCAAAGATATAGCAATGTTTGCAGCCCTCATAGATGAGGAAATGCAAAAGCAAAATGTGTATTACAAAGATTTGCGTGATGGGAATATGTTACTTCCTGCCAAAATCAACACAATCGAACTCAATGCATCTCGCAATTTCATGAAGGCAATGGGAAAATTAGGCGGTCAAAATAAATTTCCGCGTTTGAGCAATGACAGAAAAATTGCGGACTGGATGCACCAAAATGTAGCCTTTTTATAGTTTTTATCTGGTGATTCCGCCATTTTGACTTTTAAGAATATAGCTTATATTTATCTATGTTTATTTATTTATATAACTACATTTGGCTCATCAAAAGGTATTATATAGTTTTATCATTTTTTTTAAAAGTAAAATAAAGAATACACAAAGGGAAACTAATAAGAAAGGGGAAGTGAACTTCTATTTCTGCAATCCTTGGTGGATTGTAAAAAAACAAGGGAGTATATACCGTAACTTACGGTAGAATCGTTTTTGGATAGTGAATGAGTTGCTTGTGATAAGTAACTCATTCTTTTTTTGAATTTTTAGGCTTGTTATTCCATTTACCCATAATTTCGTCTGTTCGGGGCAAAAAAGTGCGTAAAGATTTGCAATTTACAGAAAAAAAAACTTACTTTGAAAACTCAAATATTCACAGACTAAAAGTGGTTTTTATGTCCTCCTGCTCATAAAAGTAAACATTTTTAGCCTAGGTTCATCTTTCTTGCCGCTTACACATTTATTTCCAACAGCTATGCGTTATTTGTACACAATCATATACACACTATTGGGAATATGTTTTTTGACATACTCCAGCCAATTAGCAGCGCAAAATCAACGCATTATTGACGGTTATCTTGCTCGACTGTCGCTTACCATGGTTGTTTTTCCTGAAGGACAACGCCCCCTAGCTGCTAAAACAGTTTCTTTTTTACGCGCTTATCTCAATGCAAAAGAAAAAGATGAGCTTCGACTTGTAAAAATAGAAACGGATAAACTCGGCTATACGCACCAAAAATACCAACGTTATTATGATGGAATAAAAGTAGAACACGATGTAATCAAGGTACATTCTAAAGGAAATTGGATTTACTCCTTAAATGGCGAATGGAAAAACATCATGGATACCGAAACGCGTCCCATTTATACCGAAGAGGATGCGCGCCAAATAGCCTTAAGTTATATAGGTGCAAAAGAGTATAAATGGGAAGTGCCCGCAGAGGAGGCGTTTCTAAGACTAGAAAAAAATAACCCCGAAGCCACTTATTTCCCTCACGCAACGCTGGTGTATATAGATGATTTTCGCTCAGAAGATAGACTTGGGCGTTTAGCTTATAAATTTGATATTTATGCGCACCGACCTATCAGCAGAACTCACCTATACATAGATGCCAACAATGGAAATGTATTGTGTTCAGATGCTGTTTTAAAACACGCAAATGCTTTAGGTACTGCGGAAACGCATTATAGCGGAACGCAACCTATCACAACTGATAATTATAATGGAAAATATCGTTTGAGGGAAACCCGTGGTACGGCAAATGTACAAATCCAAACGTTTAATATGCAACAAAACATCGTTTTTGGAGATGCAATCGACTTTACCGACAACAATAATCAGTGGACAGCCGCAGAATACAATAATCCCAATCAAGATGATGCCGCCTTAGATGTGCATTGGGGAATGGAAAAAATTTATGATTATTTTCTTTCTCAACATCATCGTAATAGTTATAACAATGCTGGGGCTTCTATTAAAAGCTATGTGCATTATGGTCAGAACTATAATAACGCTTTTTGGGACGGGAATCGTATGGCTTTTGGAGATGGAGACGGTAGCACTCACAAACCCTTCACTTCGCTTGATATATGTGCACATGAGTTAGGTCATGCCGTTTGCGAACATAGTGCAGAACTCGTACATCAAAAAGAATCAGGCGCAATAGGGGAAAGCATGAGTGATATATGGGCAGCTTGTGTTGAAAATATGTCTTCTGAGGGCAAAGCAACTTGGTTGATTGGCGAGGAGATAGAGTTACGCCCAAACCATGCCGCCCTTCGTTCTATGAGTAATCCCAAAGTTGAGGCGCAACCTAACACCTATTATGGCGATTATTGGGAAACCTCAACAAATTGCAACACCCTATTTCCAACGCCTTGTGGGGTGAATACGAATAGCGGTATTATGAATTATTGGTTTTATCTCCTAGCAAATGGCGGGGCAGGTGTCAATGATTTGGGAAATAATTTTATGGTAAGTGGTGTCGGAATTAGTGCTGCCGCAAAAATTGCTTATCGAAGCGAAACAGTCTATATGACCCCCAACGAAACTTTTGGGCAAGCAAGAGTACACACCTTACGCGCTGCAGCTGATTTATATGGCGAAAATGCTGCACAAGTAATTGCAGTGATGAATGCTTGGTATGCCGTAGGAGTAGGTAGTGGCTATGTAATTGGGGGCAATAGTTGTGGCGTGTCGAGCAGTTTAATGGAAAAAGATGTTACCATCACAAGCGCAACCTTGGCTTGGGCAGGCGTTTTGGGCGCGAAAAGTTATGATTTGCGTTATAAATTGTCTAGTGATTCCAATTGGATTAACATTACGAATTTAACTGCAAGCTCCTTCACTTTGAATAGTTTGAAAGAAAATACAGCTTATGATTATCAAGTCGCGGCTGTTTGCACAGATTTGGCAGGGGCTTATACAGAAACAAGACGTTTTGTTACAGAAGTGGGAAGTTCTGCTGTTTGTGAAGATGCTTTTGAAGACAATGATGCATTAGCCGTAGCAAAGTCGCTTAGCCTTTCTCGAAATGTGAACGCCAAAATTAGCACGGACAGAGATGTGGATTATTTTTACTTTTCAAATACAGCAGCAACGCCCAACATAAAAGTTTCGCTTACCAATCTTCCTTCTGATTTTGATTTAAAACTCTATACAAACAGTGGGACATTAGTGGGTATTTCCGAAAATGACAACTTCTTGAATGAGGTGATTGCCTACAATAATGCACCTGTAGGGACTTATCGCGTAAAAGTATATGGTTACAAAGGTGCATTTCACCCCGCTTATTGTTATCATCTCAAAGCAGAACTTAGCGATGTGCAGTTTGTGAGAGGAGGAATAGAACCTATGGTAATTTCTTGGGGCGAAAATCCAGCAAAATTTGTAGCTTCTCCGCAAAAAATAGTACTTTATCCAAATCCAAGTGCAGAAAATACTTGGCTAAACATTATGGCAACGGAAGAAAATGATGCCAAACTATTGGTCTTTGATGGACTTGGGAGAGTAGTTTTACAGCAAGAAATTTCGCTTCAAAAAGGCGAAAATGGCATAGAAATCAATAGTTTACCTTTTGCCACAGGCATTTATACCTTGTATGTACAAATTGGAGAAACTACTTTGACGGAGAAGTTTTTGAAATTGTAAAATGGTTCGATAGTTATATAAAATTTTCCAATTTTTTAGGGTGGGACTGAAGTCCCACCCTAAAAAATTGGAAAATTTATAAAAGGTTTTCAAAAAGCCCATCGCCTTGTTTTGAAAATTAAGTAATTTACCAAAAGTATTAAAAAAAATTAATCATGATAAGCAACTGATAATCAATCATTTTAATCATTATCAATTCTCCATTATTAATTATCAATTACTTAAGTATTCGACAGAAATTAGTTTATATTATCTTTTGTTACAAAAGAATAATTATCAACATTTTATATCTGTTTACTGATAACTGTTAATTGTTCACTGGCATTTACCGCCAACTCGGCACAACCTTACTTCCCAATTCAGTATCATTTTGCACCGACAAAAACACCTCAATTTCTTGTTGCAAATCTTCTACGTGAGAAATAATGCCCACAATTCGGTTTTCTTGACGTAAGGATTGCAAGGTGTCAAAAATCATTTT
>JBJXHA010000025.1:0-8306 GCA_046160275.1 Bacteroidia bacterium
ACACAGGCAAAGTTATGATAATTCTTATAATGAAGGTAATCTTCGTATATATGGTATCAACGTTGAGATTTATTGGAATGCTTATACGTTAATTATCTATGATCGTGATGTTAAAAAAACACAGAAACAGCCCATAAAATTCCAAAAAGAGATATCAAATCAAGCTCCTAACTTCGTAGTCTTTTCAATAGATGAAAAAAAGATTTGCGCCTGTTTTGACGAGGTAGTCAAAATTTGGGATATAGAAACAGGGGAATTACTTACAGATTTAAGAGTAGATAGAGGAAAGGCTGATACTGATAGAATTGGTTTTCCAACGAATTATAGACAGATAAATAACGCGTTTTTCTCCCTAAACGGAGAAAAAATATATTTGAAACATTCAAATTTGGGATATTTAAATGATAAATGGACTATTTGGGATATTGAAACAGGAAGATTTATTAAGGATTCAACAGAAATTAAGAAGAAGAGGTGTGATAGTTTCTCTCCTAGTAGTAAAATATGTTTAGAGATTACTGGGGAGATAATGACAACCTATAATAGTGAAACGAATAAATGGTTGGCTAACCTTCAAGGTCATAAAGGCAATGTTAATGCGGCAAGTTTTTCCCAAGACGGTCGCAAAGTGGTTTCGGCTTCTAATGATAAAACGGTAAAAATATGGGATGCAGAAACAGGAAGATTATTAGCCGATTTACAAGGGCATACAGCTGAGGTTAGAAGTGCCACCTTTTCTGCTGATGGGCGCAAAGTAGTTTCTGTTTCTTCGGATAACACCGTAAAAATCTGGACAATAGATATACCTACAATTATAAAAATGTATGAGGATAAGATAGACGAGTTAAGTAAAGAGGAAAAAGAGAAATATGGGGTAGAATAAGAAGATAAATGATATGTAATCGTAATAAAAACTATTACGAGGGTCTTCAACCGCTCATAAAGTTTTTATACGTAATAGATAATTTATACCACCTTTCGAGTGGGCAAAGCCCCTCGAAAGGTTTTTTACAATAAACACCCTACAATAAACAAAAATTAACTTCAACTTACTTCTACTGCACAACTTTTTCTCTCTATTGCACGTTATAGTATTATTATTGTATCACCTTTTCATTTCATTGTAAATAATATGGCTTATTATTTTCCTGCTTCTCAATCTCATGCGCTTCAGTATGCACGTACTTTGGTACAAATTGTAACCCAAAAGTTATTGGCGTTTTCTACTTTTGATGTGCAACGATTTACTGCACAATTTTTGACAGATTTTAGCCTTGCGATTAATGAGGCGGAGAATGTGCAAGATGATGAAACGGTGCTTGACCAACAAAGTATTAAAACCCAAGAAGTTGAGGATATGATGGTGCAAGCGCGTAAACAATTTCAAGAATTAAAGTACTTTGTGCAAAAAACCTTTCCTAACAATGCGAATGTGTGGAATAAATTTGGCTTTGACGACTATAATGACGTGCGTGCCAATGCTGTAAAAATGATTCCTTTTTTGCTCAAAGTGTATAAAGTTGCCGATGAAAATCGTGCTGCGTTGAATGTTCAAGGCTGTCCAGATGCACGAATAGATGCTTTTAATACTGCCTATCAAGCCTTGATTCATGTCGTTACAGAGCAAGACCTTAGCAAAAATGACCGCCCTGTCATTACCCAAGCAAGGCGCAAAGCATTGGATTTTTTGTTTGATAATTTCGTTACGCCTGTGCGTGAAGTAGGAAAATTAATTTATGCCGAAGATGCCGCGATGTATGCACAATTTTTATTGCCCAAACGTAATTCTAACGCAAGTAACAACGATACGCCGATTGCACCCAATACGCAATCTGCTGTATTTCAAGACGTTTCCCCTTCCGCAACGCTTGAAATCAAAAATACAGGTAACGCACCACTTACCGCTTACATCGCCCCCAATGAAACTACGCCTGCGCCTTCAAATGCCCTCATTATTGCACCGAATAGCACAGAAGTCGTTGCTGCACAACAAATTACCGTTGGTGCAGGGACTGTCTTAGTTATTTGGAATCCCTCGAATGTGGCAGGGAGTTATGTGGTAACGGAATTGGAGGAATAGATAGGTATGGGGGGGGGACGGTAAAACGCTACATTCATTTGCGCTTAAATTTGCCGTTTTAGGGTTACAAAGTTAGGGCGGGTTTCAAAAACCCGCCCTAATTTTATGCGTTTATCAAAAAAAACCAAATTTCCCCGTCAACGGCACAAAGCTAAATTTATCTAGCCGTTGAATCGTGTATTCTTCTTTGTCGATTTTTTCGACTAGGCACATTTGTTGGAGTTGTAGATTTCCTACGGGAAGTATCATTTTTCCGCCGATAACTAACTGTTTTTTAAGTGGTTCTGGAATGTTTTTGCAGGCTGCTGTTACGATAATTCGATGGTAGGGCGCGTATTTTTCCCAGCCGCCAGAGCCATCGTGGCAATACAGGGTAGGGGAGTATTCCATCTCTGCCAATACTTCTTTTGCGGCTTGATGCAGTTTCCGATGAATTTCTACGGAATAAACGTTCATGCCCATCGCGCACAAAATCGCACATTGATAGCCTGAGCCTGTGCCAATTTCCAAGACTTTCATGCCTTTTTGCATCGCCAACAATTCACTTTGATAAGCGACTGTAAACGGCTGACTAATCGTTTGCCCTTCGGCAAGCGGCAAAGCCCTGTCCTCATAAGCCAAATCATGCAAGGCACTTTCCACAAACCAATGACGCGGCACTTTTTGAATCGCCGCCAACACATTTTCATCTTGTATGCCTTTTTCCATCAAAGAAAGCACCAATCGCTCCCGCAAGGCTTTATGTTTTAGATTGTCTAACATTTTTAAATGTAAATGATTAAGTAAATATCAGTGAACAAATTAACAGTAAACAGTTATCAGAAATAAAGTATTGATTATCAGTTAAATATAGTTTTAAAGTTAACTATTTATTTTATTCGCATTATTTTTCATTATCATTACAAAAACGAATTATCAACGCTTTCTATCTGTTTACTGCTAACTGATAACTGTTTACCGTCCTCCAAATAAATGAATTGCTTTTTCAATCGCTTCAGGTTTCCCCACGTCTAATAACTTACTTTCACTGTGTTCAAAGCCATAAATTGCGTATTGCTTCGCCAATGCTAAATAAGTGGTGATAATCGAAAATTTGCCTTCTTGCGCAATCACCTCGAAAATCGCAGGAGAAAGAATATGCACGCCACTAAAAGCGAACTTTTGTAGGGAAATATTTTGTTCTGTCGTCAAAATTTTTTCGCCTGTATTGTCATTCTGCCAGCCTTTTAACTCAAAATTTTCATCAAACAGCAAGGCGCGACTAGAAGTTCTATTGGTAACGGCTAAGGTTGCTAAGGCATTGTGTTCTGCATGAAAATTTCGCATTTTTGCCAAATCTAAATCCGTAAGAATGTCCACATTCATTAAAATAAAAGGCGCATTTCCTTGCAAATAAGGAGCTGCACGTTTTAAGCCGCCGCCTGTTTCCAATACTGCATCAGTTTCATCAGAAATATGAATCGTAATGCCAAAATTATCGTGTTCTTTCAGAAAATCAATAATTTGTTCGGCAAAATGATGCACATTTATCACCAATTCATCTACACCAAAGGCTTTCAAATACCGAATATTTCTTTCTAACAAAGTCATTTTGCCCACTTCAACCAAAGCTTTGGGGCGAGATAAGGTAATAGGTTGCATTCTTGTCCCAAAACCTGCTGCGAGTAACATTGCTTTCATACTTTACTTTTTTGCAAAGATACAGTTTTTTGTAAAGCCTAAAAAGATAAGTATATTTGCCCTTCTTACTGTGCAAAAAATATGCTCGAAAATTATCAAAATACGCTCTTTTCTCCAGATTTTTCCTTTGAAAAAATGAGCGAAGAAGTATGGAAATATCAGTTTGAACACAATGAATTGATGAAAAAATATGGAGAACTGCTGGGTTCAACGGAAATGCAGTTTTTGCCCATCGCTTTGTTCAAACAATATGAAATAAAAACAGAAAAATGGGAAACCCAACAGTTATTTGAAAGTAGCGGTACTACGGGGCAAATTCGCTCAAAACATCATGTAAAAGACCTTGCTTTTTATGGTGATTTGACGATGCAAGCCTTTCATCAATTTTTTCCGAAGAAAAAGTACCGAATTTTGGCTTTGTTGCCTTCTTATTTGGAAAGGGAAACTTCTTCTTTGGTGCAAATGGTCAAAACATGGATAGAACACTTTGGTTTGCCCAATAGTGGTTTTTATTTGTATAATTTTGATGCCTTGCAACAAGCAATTTATGAGGGTGCAGAAGCAGATGAACCCATTTTGTTGATAGGCGTTGCCTTTGCTTTGATTGATTTTGCAGAATTTTTTAACGATAAATTGCCGCAGAACACCATCGTAATGGAGACGGGCGGCATGAAAGGGCGAAAAAAAGAATGGACAAGAACGGAATTGCATACACATTTAAAAAGGCATTTTCAAATCTCTCACATTTATTCGGAATATGGTATGACTGAATTAATGAGTCAAGCCTATTTGTTAGAAGATGGTCGTTTTCACGCGCCGCCTTGGTTGCAAATGGTAATTTCTGATGTGCATTTGCCAAGTTTGCCTTTAAAAGAGGGCTTGGTTGGGCGCGTAAATGTCATTGATTTGGGAAATATTCACACCTGCGCTTTTATTTCTACCGATGATTTGGGGCGAAAATATGCCGATGGCTCTTTTGAAATTTTGGGGAGAATTGACAACAGCGAATTGCGGGGCTGTAATTTGCTGTATCAAGGTTAGGGGGGGAAAGCTATTGATTTTTTCATAACGTAGGGCTTGCAAGCCCTACGTTATGAAAAAATCACAGAGATAATGCAAAGTATAACTTAGTTATAAATAAGGTAATTTACTGAAAATGAATTTCTTATGTTTCAAACTAGCGTTTACTCCTAAAATTTGAAACTAAAAAAGACATATCTCCCAATTTTCTCCTAAATTTTACCGTTATATTTTAGAAAAACTACTAATTTTGTAGCCATTATTAAACAGAAATAGCCCTTCTCATCATTGATAACTGCTAACTGTTTATTGATAACTGCTTACTGATAACTGTATTCATATATGAAACAATTGATTTTTATTGGAATTGCTTTTTTGGGCTTATTTACACACAAAGCATCGGCTCAAATTTATGATTCATTAGACGCGCAATATCCTTTTGCGTTGCCCACCGAAACTTGCGTGGGGGATAACCCATGCAGTGCTGATAATCAGATATATACGGCAGGTTCGGAGTTCGTTTTTACCTATTATTGGTTGAAAGACAAAAAAGCGCAAAAGGTGGTACTTACGCCTGGTATGGGGGCGAAAATCGGAGATTCGCAAACCTACCAATATAATTGGGAATGGATGCCTTCAGAAAAAATGACAGGCGCGGAAAAATACACAGTGCAAAAGTTGTTGATGAGTATTCCTGAGAAAAAAGGAGGCTTGATGATTGGGCAAAAAGACCAAACCATCATCGAAAATCGCTATATGCAATACGATCAACTGATTCCTGATATGCCAGCCGATTATGAGAGCGAAATTAAAGGCGAATGGATGTATCCATTTGAAATTACAGGTTTGATTGAGTGTAGCCAAGGGGTTTGGATGCGCCCACATCGTGAATTTGGTTTTAAAATTTCACAACTTAATCCTTATCCTTATATTCAATTTCCGATTCAAAAAGGCAATAAATGGCGTTGGAAATATACCGTTTCTGATTATTGGTCTGACCCACATTGGAAATCTTGGAACGATGTGTTGACGGTCTATTGTGATTATGAAATCACGGGACAAGTGGAGCTTCCTACCACAAAATTAGGAAAATTAAAGTGTTATATTGTAGAAGCTACTGGTCAGAGTGATGTAGGCGTAACCAAAATGAAGGCATTTTTTAATTCAAAATACGGCTTCGTGAAAATTGTTTATACCAATATTGATGAGTCAGAATTGAGCATTGATTTGGAAACAGTAAAAAAATAAGCATGATTTATCGTTAAAAAGGGGCTGTCTAAAAAGTTCGGAACTATTCGAAGAGTTCCGAACTTTTTACGTAGAACATAATAAAAAAGCAATCAAAATAAGTAAGCTTTTTTGGACAGCCTCTTTTTATACAGTTTCTGTTAAACGCATTATTCCCAGAAAAGGTATGCAAAATATTTTTCCCTTATTCTATTTTCCGCCAACTGCATGGTTTTCTATGTTATTACAAGAAGATGCGGCAGTTTTGCTGGAGGTGGCTGCTTTTTATGAAAAACAACAATATCTGAACCGCACCTTAATTCAAACCTCACAACAACCGTTGGCACTTGTGATTCCGATACAGCGAACTAAAAACAAAGAACTTTACCAAGATAAAAAAATCTCTTACGATGTGAATTGGCAAACTCATCATTGGCGATCTATTGTAACTGCTTATCAATCATCTCCTTACTTTGAATTTTATGCAGACAAATTGCGCGTTTTTTATGAAAAAAAATATACGTTTTTGAAAGATTTTAACCTCGAAATCCTGCATTTTTGCCTACAAACTTTGCGAATTGAAAAGGAAATATTGCTTACTTCACAATATCAACCTAGCGATTTTTATAAAAAGGATTATCGTTTGGCTTTTCCGATTCATGCCGCGCCAATATGCGAAAATGTGCAGTTAAAACCTTATATGCAAGTATTTGGCGAAACCTTTGTCCCTAATTTGTCTGTGTTAGATTTGATATGTAATACGGGACCTAGAGGGGTTTCTTTTTTAACAAAATAATGTGTATTTTTGTCTAAACTTATTACCAAAATAATAAAGTATGCAAACTTTTTATGCGACAAAACATCTTTCTTAGCTTGTGGCTGGCAATTTTTCATCCACAACCCAAAGTAACTCCTAGCGATTTGGCTTTACTTACAGGCGAAAAATGGCAAGGCACGCTCACTTATTTGGATTATACAAGTAATACCAAAGAAACCATTCTTGCGGATTTGACGGTGGCGGTGGATAAAAAGGATAAAAATATTTGGTATTTCAAACAAGAATATCCAAAAGAACCTCATGCAAATAGTATTGATACGCTCGTCATTGCAAGAGATAAACATGCTATTGATGGAGAAACTGTAATTGAAAAAAAGCGAGTTCCTTCGAATGGAAAAAAAATTATTACGGAGAAACTAGGGGGAGATATGAAATATTATCGTTATACTTACCTCATTTCTAATCAACAATTTACCCTTATCAAAGAGGAGAAAGGCCAAAATGATGATGCTTTTTTTGAGCGAAATCGTTACGAATACAAGCGAAAACCTTCAAAATAATTTCAAATTCACTTGCAAAAGGTTTGTTTTTTGTCTATAAATTGCCTATTTTTGTAGAGATAAATAAATCTAAATCATCTCAAACCAATTTTAACAATGGAAGATTTACAAGTGTATTATGACATGGTGGACGGCTGTATCCGCGAATTAGGGGTGGATCCTGCTATCTGCAAAGGCGAGAAGCCCGGACAATGGAGCTTAAAAAGAGGTTCTGCTCCTGTTTGGATTGATGTTTTTTATGATGAACATAACAAATGTTCCTATTTTCAAGTGATGGCTCCTGTCGTAAAAGTTCCTGCTGTGAATACGCAGGCTTTTTATCAAGAAGTACTAGAAATCGCGCACAATTTGTATGGTGTGGGCTTCACAAAATTCCAAGATTGGTTGTATGTAAAAGCAATCCGCGAAACAGAAGGCTTAGATGCAAGTGAAATTACCGCTACCATGAATCGCGTTGGTTTCTACGCTGACCAATACGATGATGAGTTACAAGCCAAATATAATGCAGTTTCAGGTAGAAAATCTGATGTGTAATATAACCTAATAAAAGCTGAAAATGGTTTACTCTCGGTAAATCATTTTCAGCTTTTATTTTTATTCTTTACTGTTATGTTTACAATACCAAGCAAACGCAATTAATTGAAAGACTTCATCGCCTCACACAACTGCTGAAAATCCGATACACTATGGGCAGGAAAATTGGCAATTCGGATTTGGTTTTCCGTTCCGCTTCCGTAACCTTTGCCAATGATTAATCCTTTTCCTTTTAAGGTAGCAATGATTTTTTCTTGCGAAAGGCTGGATTCTAATGCTATTACCGTAGGTGAGCGAAAAGTTTCGTCTTTTACCAACCAATTAAAATGTTCTGTTTCTGCTACAACTTCCGCCAAAAGTGCGACTTTTTCTAGGGTTTCTTTTCGAATAATATCCACTCCCTTTTGGAGCATATCTTGTGTTACTT
>JBJXHA010000026.1:0-16005 GCA_046160275.1 Bacteroidia bacterium
CCTTTTGGACTTCTTTTTTGCATGAATTAGAGCATGATTTAATTCATTATTTATATTTTAAAAAGCAGCCGTTTTTACACAATGTTATGATGGCAGGCGTTTGGATTTTTCGCCCGATGACGGTAAGCCCTTGGTTTCGAAGGCATTTGCATTTGCATCACCACAAATATTCGGGTTTGGAATCAGATTTGGAAGAACGTGCGGTAACAAATGGTCTAAAATGGGGCTTATTTCGTGCCTTGTTTCTCCCTGACCAAATTTTAGGGGTGGTTTTGAGAGGTTTTAAACTTTATCCCGAAATTAGAAAAATGGAAAAAGAAGGACGCTTTACGAAAACAGAAGTACGAAATTTTTATAACATTGTTCTTTTTGGCTTTCTGCCGCTAGGCTTGCCTTTGTATTTCGCTTGGTATGCCTACGTATTCATTTACTTTTTGCTGGGCGTGCAAAGCCTTTTTTCAATTCAGTTACATTTACCCGAAATTTGCACTCAATTTTTGGCTGTGGCGCAACCTTTTATGGTGTTATTGGTGATTCCTAATTTGTTTCGTCAATATTGCCTACATTTTATAACCTCTAACCTTCATTATTATGGTGATGTAGAAAAGGGGAATTTCTTGCAACAAACCCAAATCCTTAACGCATGGTGGACACTTCCTTTTCAATTATTCTGCTTTAATTTTGGGCATACACACGCGATTCACCACTTTTTTGTGCAAGAAACCTTCTATTTACGACAACTGACTGCCAATAAAGCCCTCGAAGTATTAAGAAAAAATGGGGTTCGCTTTAATGATTTAGGCACTTTTGAACGTGCAAATCGCTATCACGAACACGCCTAAGATTATATTTAAATTTTAAAAAATTGAAAACCAGTGTTTTACCTACTCACTTAATTCAGAAGAATCTACACAACCCTAGTTTCAAAAGGCTAGTTGTGTAGATTCTTCTGAATTGAAAATAAGCGTTTGATAATCAATTAACCAAAATTTAAACATACTCTATTATCACTAAATTTATCTTTTTCAAACCCTCTTCACGCAAAGTATTCAACATGAATACTTTGCGTTTTTTTCTGTTTGTTAGGCGAAAAATTTTTCTCTTTTTATGAAAAAAATCCAATCTTTATTTAGACTAATTCTAAATAATATTTTACCTTTGCCCCAGTTTTAACAAGTTAGTGTAAATACTTATTTTATATATCGTATGAAATTATACCAAAACTTATTTCTTGGGGCAATGTTGGGGCATTTTTTCTGTTTTGCACAACAACCCCAAATTGTTGAAGATAGTATTAATTCTATCGAACTTCCTGAAATTCAATTAATTGGACAAAGAGATGGGATTTTGAAAAATGTACCTGGGAGTGTAGCAACGATTAACAAAATTCAATTGCAAAAAGTGGCACCCCTTACTGCAAATGAAATGTTGCGCCAAGTGTCAGGAGTGCAGGTAGTTGATGAAGAAGGAGCGGGACTTCGTGTAAACATCGGGATTCGTGGCTTAGACCCTGACCGCAGTCGTTCTGTCCTTATTCTTGAAGATGGAGTTCCTGTAGCACTGAATCCTTATGGCGAACCTGAAATGTATTATTCTCCTGTAATTGATCGCATGAGTGGAATCGAAATTGTGAAAGGCAGCGGACAAATTTTGTTTGGTCCTCAAACAATAGGCGGCGTTATTAACTACAAAACAGCAAATCCTCCCGAAAAAGAAAGTTTCAGAGTAAAATTAACAGGAGGCGAAAAAGGCTTTTTTAGCGGATTAGCAAGTTATGGAACAACTGTAGGAAATGTAGGTTTGCAAGTAAATTATTTGAGAAAACAAGCCGATAATTTGGGTTATGCTTCTTTTAGAATCAATGATTTATCCGCAAAAATGCGTATTGTTTTGAATGAGAAATCAACTTTGGGTGTTAAATTTGGAACATATACCGAAACCTCAAACGCGACCTACATCGGTTTAACGCAATCTATGTATGATGCTGGAAACCAAGATTTTACTTTAATGGCTCCTGATGACAAATTAAACATTCGTAGAAATTCCGCAAGTGTAAGTCATCAGTATCAATGGAATAGCCGCTTAAAATTGCAAACTACCGTCTTTGGTTACACCACCACGCGTGATTGGAGACGACAAGATTTTTCTTCTACGCCTACAACCAACATGACAGGGGTAGTTTGGGGTGATACGAGCATCGCAAATGGGACAGTTTATATGCGAAATACAACAGGCAATCGTAACCGCCAATTTGAGGTATTGGGCGTGGAACCACGATTAACTTATGGCTACTCTTTAGGTAATGTCAAAAGTGAACTGCAAACTGGACTTCGTTATTTGTATGAAAGGGCTTACGAACAGCGTATAAATGGTAAAAAATACAATGCTTCGGCAGGGGATATGGTAGAAAATGAAATAAGGACGGGCAAGGCGATGAGTGCTTACGCGCAAAATCAATTAACAGTATGGAAAAATTTCACATTTACGGGCGGGCTTCGCTTAGAATCTTATGATTATAGCCGCAATATTTTGAGAAATACCTTCACTATTAACGGGGTAAAAAGTGTACGCGATACAAATATTGTTGCAAATAGCCAAATTTTTTCACTGATTCCAGGTATGGGTTTAACTTACAATTACCTTGAAAATCATACCTTTTTTGCAGGTGTTCACAAAGGGTTTGCGCCACCACGCGTAAAAGATGCCATTACCGCTTCGGGAGAAGCTTATAATTTAGCGGCAGAAAATAGTTGGAACTTTGAAGCAGGTATGCGCGGTAAGTTTGAAAAACAGGGAATTAGCTACGATTTTGCAGCTTTTTATATGGATTTTAAGAACCAAATTATCCCTGTTTCTGAATCTTCAGGTGGTACAGGAGCAGGCTTGGTTAATGGTGGGAAAACCTTACATGCGGGCTTCGAGTTTGGGGCAAAATGGGACATTGCAAAGTTATTTTCTCCTAATTATACCTTGGCTATTTCAACCAATGCAACTTACACACACGCAGTTTTTAATGCTGACCGTTTTGTGAAAAATAACATAGAAACGGTAAATGTAAAAGGTAATAGAACACCGTATGCACCGCAGTATTTGGTTTCTTCGGGTATTAATGCTGAACTACCGATGGGTTTAGGTTTACAAATGAATGCCTTGTTTGTAGGAAAACAATTTTCTGATGCTTTGAATACGATAAACCCGACAGCTGACGGAAGAGATGGATTACTCAAAGCCTACCAAGTGTATGATGCTAATTTGTATTATAAAAACGAAAAATGGCATACGACTTTTAACTTGGGCGTAAAAAATCTTACGAATGAAAGATACATCGTTTCGCGCCGCCCACAAGGAATCAGAGTAGGAATTCCTCGCTTCATTACAGCGGGAATAGATGTGCAATTGTAAATCGTGATTAAAGGATTAAGTTGTTGATTCTTAATTCATTTAAATAAATAACCAAACAAAAGCCCTTGCCATCGACAAGGGCTTTCTTGTTATATTATACTTAGTCAGTCATTTCAAAAATGTATTTGTTTGATTGCTTTCATTGAGCCTGCTAGAGAACTTGCTGAGAAATATCAAACTTTTTATTTTGATTGCTGCTTACTTTTGTGTTACATTGATAGAAATACGGCGATTTTTTGCACGTCCTTCTTCTGTATCATTTGGAGCAACATTATGCTCTTGTCCATAACCTTCAGAGGCTAAACGCTTTGCATCAACCCCTAGCTTTTGCAATTCCGCAAGTACAGATTTGGCTCTTTCGCCTGAAAGTTTCAAATTTGCTTCTGGTTTACCTTGGTTATCTGTATAGCCCCCTAATTTAATGTTTACATTAGGATAGGCTTTCATAATCTCGGAAACATTTTTTAATTGCTCCATAGAAGCCGCTTGCAAAGTTGATTTTCCTGTGTCAAACAATAAATTATCGAAGTCAAACCAAGTTTTTTTGTTAATTGCTTGGTTTTTATCGTCCAAAAATTGAATTAATTTATCTTCAACGCTACCACCTTTAAATTTCAATTCAACGCCTGAACTCAATTTTTTAGACATTGCCGCAGTAGTTGCTACTGCCGTTGTTGAATCTGCTTTAGGGGCAACAGTTGTTTCTGAAGTTGCTGGAGCTGTTACTGCTGCTGGAGCAGGTGTTTCTGTTTGATGTTCTCCTTTATTTTGTGAAATAAAAGGTGCAATAATCAAGGCAACAATAGAGGTCAATTTAATCAAGATGTTCATAGAAGGTCCAGAAGTATCTTTGAAAGGATCACCTACTGTATCGCCTGTAACAGCTGCTTTATGTGGTTCAGAACCTTTGTAGAAAATCTCTTTTTTGCCATTTACTTCGATTTCTACCCCTTTTTCAAAGGATTTTTTCGCGTTGTCCCAAGCTCCACCTGCATTTGATTGGAAGATAGCCCAAAGTACGCCAGAAACCGTTACACCCGCCATATAACCGCCTAATGGTTCTGCACCCATAATTAAACCAACTAGCAAGGGGGTGATAATAGTAATCAAACCAGGAGCCATCATTTCACGCAAAGCCGCTTGTGTCGAAATATCTACGCATTTGCCATATTCAGGTTTGCCTGTTCCTTCCATGATGCCCGGAATTTCGCGGAATTGACGGCGAACCTCGTTTACCATCTCCATCGCTGCTTTACCCACAGAGTTCATAGCAAAAGCAGAGAATACTACGGGAATCATACCTCCTACAAACAAAGCAGCTAATACATCTGCTTTGAAAATGTTAATTCCTTCGATTCCTGTAAATTTCACGTAGGCTGCAAACAAAGCCAAAGCGGTCAAAGCTGCTGAAGCAATTGCAAACCCTTTTCCAATTGCAGCAGTTGTATTTCCTACTGAATCTAAAACGTCAGTGCGCTCACGTACTTCTTTTGGCAATTCGCTCATCTCTGCGATACCACCTGCATTATCTGCAATCGGTCCAAAAGCATCAATTGCTAATTGCATAGCAGTTGTAGCCATCATTGCTGAAGCTGCAATCGCTACGCCATAAAAACCTGCTAAGGAGTAGGCACCCCAAATTGCGCCTGCAAATAACAAAATCGGATAAGCAGTAGAGAACATACCTGTTGCCAAGCCTGCGATGATGTTAGTTGCCGCACCTGTAGCAGAGCGTTGAACAATATCCAAAACAGGCGTTTTACCCAAACCTGTATAATATTCGGTAATCGCAGAAATGACAGCCCCTACCACTAAACCAATTACTACTGCACCAAAAACCGCCATAGAAGAAACCTCTTTTACGCCCTCTCCAAAGAAGGTCATTTTCATGGTTTCTGGCAACATCCATTTGATTAGACCGAAACAAGCTACTGCTGTCAAAGCCAAAGAAACCCAGTTTCCGCGATTCAATGCGCTTTGAACATCGTCAGTTGAAGCATTGTTATCGTTTTTTACACTTACGAAAAATCCACCAATAATTGAGAAGATAATCCCTAAACCTGCGATTAAAATAGGTAACAAAATCGGTCCGATACCACCAAATTGGTCAGCAATACCATTATTGTCTTGGATTAAGTAATTACCCAATACCATAGAACCCAAAATCGTAGCCACATAAGAACCGAACAAGTCAGCACCCATACCTGCTACGTCCCCTACGTTATCCCCTACGTTGTCGGCGATAGTTGCAGGGTTGCGAGGATCATCTTCAGGGATACCTGCTTCTACTTTTCCTACCAAGTCAGCTCCTACGTCAGCTGCTTTTGTATAAATACCGCCACCCACACGCGCAAACAAGGCGATAGACTCAGCACCTAATGAAAATCCTGTTAATACTTCTAACACGCGAACCATTTCGTTCATGTTGGTAGCGTCCATTTTGCCACCCATGAATTGCGTGTAGAACCATATAAAAAGGACAGTTAAGCCTAACACAGCCAATCCTGCTACGCCTAATCCCATGACCATACCGCCCGTAAAAGACACTTTTAATGCTTGTCCTAAGCTCGTTCTTGCAGCTTGTGTAGTACGAACATTTGCTTTTGTGGCAATGCGCATACCGAAATTTCCTGCCAAAGCCGAAAACACAGCACCAATGATAAAGGCAACTGTAATCAACCAAGAAGAATGTTCTACCATGTTAGATAAAACCAACAAACCTATCGCTGCTACCGCTACGAAAATTGACAATACGCGATACTCAGCCGCTAAGAATGCCATCGCACCTTCTGCAATGCTGTTTGCGATGTACTGCATGCGGTCGTTACCCGCATCTTGTTTGCTCACCCACGAAGACTGTACCCACATATAAATGAGGGCAATCACGCCGAATAAGGGGGTAAAGTACAATAAACTTTCCATACTTATTTATTAATAATTAAAAATTATACGAAGTTATAGCCCAATTCAAAAGAACGGCAAAAATAGGTGAGTTTTAGGAAAGTAGCAAATTTTTCTTTCTTTCAGAGAAAAAAACGTGTGCTTTAAATAAAAAAAGAGGCATACCTTTTCAAGTACACCTCTTACTTATGAAGAATGATTCTACTTTGCTGTTTCGTAGAACGTTTCTATTTTATTAGAAAAAGCGATTAAATCATTTTCTAGGATTTGCTCGCTGCGTTTGATGTGTTTTATTTGGTTAAAAATATCGCTGATAAAATCTTGCAAAGCTTATAAATCCTTTTTTTCAAAAAAGCGAATAGCTATTGCGAATGGCACAATTATCCAAATTAACATAAATCCCAAAGCATAAAACATACCCCAATTTGTACCAAAAAAATCTTTATAAACTGCACCTGTATAACCCATCAGTGCAGAAACGTCCATTTTTAGCATGACCACAATACGCCCTAAATCGATGGGATTCAATGCGGTAAGCACCACCATCATTTTTTCTAAAGGGTAATCGCTGAAGGAAAATAGAAAAAATAGCACCAATCCATCATAAATTAAAGCAAAATAAAACCAAAGCATAAGTGCAATGCCAATTCCTTTTGCTTTATCTCGTGAAATAACGGAGGCAAAAAATGCCAAGGAAACGAAGGCGGCTGTGAGGGTAACGCCTGCAAAAATGAGCGCAAAACCCGTTTCAGAAGGGTTGAAAAGCAAAATAGGAACACCAATTCCTATCAAAAATGCCAAAATAAGGGAGCTACAAATGCCAATATATTCGCTAATGAGGATTCGTTTGCGCTGCAAAGGTTGGGCAACTAATAACTCAATAAATTCGTAGGAATTATAAAAATGTATAGTTGCAAAAATAATGCTTACTAAAGGCAAGACAATTAGTACAACGTTGAGCAAACCGAGCGTACCTTTTGCGGGATTGCCTTCCAAATAAAACAGTGAAATGGAAACCAAAAGCAGAAAAACCGCGTAGGCGATAACCATTCGGTTGCGAAGAATGTCGTAGAGTACGTATTTGACCAAAGTATTCATTTATAATGGATAATTAAAAAGGGTAATAGGAAACGAGGAAACTACTTTTCTGTCAATCACTTAACTAGAAATTGGCATAAAACTTATTCCCTTCAACATCACTTTTGCAATTGCTTTCCCTAATTTATCTTCATTTGTTTCTTTTTTAAGCGATTCAATGGATTGATGAAAACAAAGTTTACCTTCCATTAAATACATGATTTCTGTTGATAGCTCATCTAAATCACTCAAAATGTGTGAAGTAAGTAAAATTAACTTTCCTTTGTTTTTTTCTTGTAAGATTTTAGCTTTGAGAATTTCCGCCGCAATAGGGTCAAGCCCTGCCGTAGGTTCGTCTAACACCAAAACCTGTGGGTTAAATAAAAAGGCTAAACACGCGCTCACTTTTTGGCGCGTCCCCCCTGAAAGGCTGTGCATGGTTTTCTCAAACATTTTTTCCAACTCAAATGCCACAATCAATTCTTCGTCTAAACGATTTTTTTGTTGCGTTTTGCGAATGTCTTTCATCATTTCGAGTAATTCTCGAATTTTCATATTATCGGGATAACGTCCAATTTGCGGCATATAGCCGATGTTATGCCGATACTCCCAATCTCGCGCAATGTCCTTTCCTTCAAAAAGCATCTTTCCACTATTAGGAATAACCATTCCTAATAGGATTTTGATTAAAGTGGTTTTGCCAGAACCGTTTGGTCCGATAAGCGAAACGACTTCGCCCGCGTGCAAACTTGCAGAAATGTCATTTAGAGCGTGGAGTTTGCCGAATTTTTTATGAATGTTTTGGATTTGTATGAGCATTTTTTTAAATTGGTAGTGTTGGAAATAAGTACTCGGTAAGAATTAGTTTATATTGACATATTCACTTAAAATATTGATAATAAAAGAGTTGACATTGTTTTCCATTATCAATTCTTAATTATCCATTACTTATTTATTTTACCATAAAATTACAATAAAATCTCTTGCATACAAGGGCGATTATCTTTCAAATCTTCGGGCGTAAAACTTGGAATCAACTTCTCGGCTTTATCTAATAAGGCAACCGAAAAACTCCGATATAGCATTATTGCGAACGGCATTTTCTCTACAATCACTGCGTATAAACTCGCAGGGTGAAATGGCACATCTCCCGTTTTATCTTTATTCAAGTCGTAACCTTCATATTTGTCCCAATAATTTCCATCGAAGGTATTCATCACCAAAGAGCCATTCGTGGCAACATCAAAAGAATTGCCTTGAAAATTGTTGTTTTGAAAATGAATGTCTTGACAACTCGCTTGGATTTTCAATGCCCAACCATTTTCAGCAAAAGTATTGTATTGCACTTGAATGCGGCTTGTTCCCTCCATTAAAATGCCTACTGTATTGGTTTTGAATATATTACACTCTATTTCGCTGTCCCCTATTTCTTTTAACAAAAGCCCATAAGCAGCATCTCCCCAATTCTGCTCAAAAATATTGTCATACATCTTTACTTTGTGTGTGTACATCACCGCAACACCTGCACCATTTTTCCGAAAAAGATTGCCTAAATAATCGTCCTCATGCGAAAACATAAAATGCAACCCGTAGCGCAAATTTTCCTCACTTATGTTGTGACTAATGCACGATTGTGTAACAAATTCGAAGTAAATGCCATCTCTATGCCCTTGAATGTGATTATTTTTGATAAGCAAATGTTCGCATTTCCACGCATTTATGCCATTTCCAATGGTTTGTTCTTGTTTTGATTGAGAGCCAGCAACACGATTCTCGGCAATAATTCCATGGGTAGCGTTGGCAAAATAAATCCCAAAATAACAATTAAGGATTTGATTATGAATGAGTTGAACGTAATTCGCTCCATTTACTTTCACCCCAGCCCAATCATTCAAATTACTTACGCCTGCATTTTCTATAATGAGATTTTTCAAAATCACGCTATCTGCCGAAATTGTAAAAACTTCACATTTGCCTTCCCCATCAACGATAGCTCCTTCTTCTCCCCATAAAACCAAGGTTTTGGTGAGGGAAATATTCCCTTCCTTATAAACACCCTTTTGGATTCGCAAAGTATCGCCTTTTTGGGCTTTATCTATCGTTTTTTTTATAGAATAATTGGTACAATCTAGGCAAATTGTGAATGTTTCCGCCCTTAGCATGACTGGGAAAAGGGTGGTTTGTATTATAAGGAAGAGAAGATGTATTTTCATAAAAATAGAAAAGCTAGCCTATCAAAATTTTTCTAAAACCTGTGTCCAATTCATTTGCTCTGCATTCAAGCTTTCCTTTGCCTTTGCACAAGCATCTTTTTGTTCAAAAGCGGCAATATCTCCGCGCATTGGACTTTTTATATTTTCGCCAAAAAGAAAAAAGGCTTTTTCTACGGGGATTAGTTTTTGAGTTTGCGCATAATCCACGACCAATAATTGCTTAATTTCGCTTTGAGGAATGCTTCCTTCTTTTAAAAAATTAAGTAAGCAACTTACATCATCAAACTTATAAATTTTGCCTTTGGGCGTGACAAGCTCCATTCCAAACTTTGTATCCGCCAGTGTCATTTTGCATACATGACAATTGTCTTTGCCAAAGCGAATTGGCTCAGGCTGAACACTACAGGCAGAAAAAAGAGCGGAAATCCCCAGTAACGTTAAAATGATTGTCGTTTTTTGAGAAACTTTCATTTTCCTTGGAAGATAAAATTGTTCATACACCCAAACCAAAGCGACTAAAACACCTGTGAAAATCACACACCATCCTCCCGAGTCAGGAATTGAATATGCGCCAAAATTGAGCAACTGCTTGTAGCCAATGATAGGAGGTTGATATGCCATACCTGGCACTTGAATCGCTGCGTCAGGTGAAAGATTATGACCATACTCGTAACCCCAGCGATAAAAGTCCCACAAAGCGGCAATTCCTGCAACCATAAGCAAGCCTAAATAAGCAATTACACCCAATAAACGATTCCATAAAGCCACAACAATGCCAATGATGATGAAAAAGCCAACGATTATGGGCAGATATTGAAACTCAGGAAAGCTCTCTACCGAGATTTTCGCCATTCCGATATAGTGATTTAGTCCGTTTATAATGTCTATATCACCCGAAAGTTTGTTAAGCCAAATGTTCATGCTCAAACCTTCGGGATATTGAGGGGCTGTAAGTTCAATCCTCCAAATAGGCAGAAAAAAAGTGGGAATCAGTGCCAATGTTGCCACTGCAATCAAAACACGAGAAATCGGTTGTAAACTTTTCATAACATATTTATTTTGTAGCAGGCAATAAAACCTTGTCAATTACATGGATAATACCATTGGACGCGGGAACAGTAGCAATTACATTGGCATCATTGACCATTATTTTACCATCTTTGACGTGTAAAGTGATATTTCCACCATCTACCTGCCCAATGCTTTGGCCGTCTTGTATATTTTCGATTTTGAAAACCCCAACAGAAACATGGTATTGCAAAATGGTCGCTAATTTTTCCTTGTTTTCTGGCTTCAATAAATCTTCTACTGTGCCTTTTGGTAATTTATCGAAAGCGGCATTCACGGGTGCAAAAACGGTGAATGGTCCCGCATTGCTCAAAGCATTGACCAAATCTGCGGCTTTTACGGCTGCAACTAAGGTGCTATGGTCTTTCGATCCAATCGCAACTTTTACTATATCTTTTTGCGATTCATCATCTACTACGGCAGATTGCCCACCACCTGTGGGGGCTTCTGTACCATTTGTTGCGCTTGCCTGATTGCTTTCTGAGCTTGTGCAAGCGGAAATTAAACTGAAAAAGCTAACAAATATGAGAAAAAAAATATGATTATTTTTCATGATAATTGAGAATTTGAGGTGGATAGGATATTTACATTATAAAATAAAACCCTTACGACTAAGTGCCAGTTAACAATTAGCTTTATCAGTAAATAGGTGTAAAACATTGATAGTTAATCTTTTGTGATGGAAAATAACACAAACTAACTTCAACTGAATACTTACTTGTAAGGTTGTATGTTTTTGATAATCAAACTATTATTCCCCTTCGAAGATTGAAAACCCTCGAAGGGGAATGAGTACATTTATTTTACTATTGCTTCTTCTGCTTTCTTACCCGTACTAAATTGTAGAGGTACATTCGCGCCCGCAGCAGAAATCCGAATATATCCTTGCATTTCTTGGTGAAGTGCAGAACAGAAGTCCGTACAATAGAAAGGGAATACACCACTTCTATCAGGTTTCCATTTTAAGGTGCAAGTTTCGCCCGGCATGATAAGAATTTCCGCATTATTCGCGCCTTTTATCGCAAAACCATGTGGCACGTCCCAATCTTGTTCCAAATTTGTTACATGAAAATATACCTCGTCTCCCAGTTTTACACCTTCAATATTGTCGGGGGTAAGATGCGAGCGAATTGCCGTCATATATACATGAACTTGGTTTCCTTGGCGAACCACTTTTGTTTCCTTTTCGCCTTTTGCTACATACTGATGTGCATTTTCTTCAATTTTGAAGATTTTTGTAGAATTTTTCATGAGCATATTAGCAGGAATCGCTTCCGCATAATGTGGCTCGCCTGTGGTTGGAAAATCCAAAATGAGCTTCATTTTATCGCCTGAAATATCATACAGTTGCGCTGATTGTGTCAATTCAGGTCCTGTTGGCAAGTAGCGGTCTTTGGTAATTTTATTATAAGCAATCATATATTTGCCCCAAGGTTTTGCCGTTGGACCACCTGGAACACATAAATGCCCCACTGAATAATAAGTAGGAACTCTATCCAAAATTTGCAAATCACTCAAACGCCATTTTACAACTTCTGAAGACACAAAGAACGAGGTGTAGGCATTTCCTTTTGCATCAAATTCTGTGTGCAAGGGTCCAAGTCCCGGTTTTTTCACTTCTCCATGTAAAACTGCGTCATATTTTAAGACAGGAATGCCTTCATAATCTCCCTCATAATTTTTAGCTGCGATTGCCGTTTGAATTTTTGCAAAAGAAAAAACAGGAATAATTGCCGCTAATTTTCCACTTCCGACAATAAATTCCCCTGTGGGGTCAGTGTCGCAACCATGCGGAGATTTAGGACAAGGCATCATATACACCATATCTGCAAGTGATTTGTCCTTCACATCTAAAACCAAAACCTCTTTTTCGAGGGTAGAGGTAGTGGTATGTGTTTTTTCGCTATATACATTGTGCATATATTGCGTCTTCATTTTTTGCCCTTTTCCTGCCTTAATGTACTCTTCTGCTTTCTTCCAATTTATCGCCAAAATAAAATCCTTGTCTTTTTGCGAAGCGTTTACCTCTAACAATGTATTCGCTTGCTCTGAATTGTAACAAGAAACAAAGAACCAGCCATGAGATTTTCCTTTTCCTGCGCGTGCTAAGTCGAAATTCATACCGGGAAGGCGAATTTGGAAAGCGATTTTCATGTTTCCCGGATCATCAGCACGAATAAAGCTAATGCTTCCCTTGAAGTTCTGTTTGTAAGAGTTAATAGGAACATCAGTATTGCCGTCATCCATTGGCACACTAAAACGCGTTCCTGCAAGAATATACTCCGAATTTTCGGTAACAAAAGGGGATGAGTGATTTCCACCACTATTGGGAAGTTCCAAAATTTCTGTTGTGCGGAAAGATTTTAAATCTACTCGCGCCACACGAGGCGTATTATTGCCATTTGCAAACGCCCAACGCCCATCATGTTCACCTTTTGTTTCGGATAAGGCAATGTGGTGTAAGTCGTCCCAAGGCACAAATCCATGGGAAGTACCCAACATTCCTTTTGTTTCTTCGCTAAAACCGTAACCACTTTCGGGTGAGAGCGAAAACACAGGAATGATTCGGAATAAACGCCCTGATGGTAAGCCATAAACACCTATTTGTCCGTTGAAACCGCCCGAAACAAAATTATAAAACTCATCATATTTGCCAGGAGCAACGTATGATTTTGCAGCAGCATCGCCTTCAACTACATTCGACGTGCCTCCGCCGTCTTTGGGCTTGCAACTTTGCATTTGCAATAAAGCAACTATACAAAAGATGAAAAAGAAAAACCGTGAAAAATAAATTGATACCCTTTTCATATTAATTGAAATATTTAAAAGTGGAGAGTATAGTGAAATTCAAATATGTGTATAAAAACTGCTTTTTCGTTTAAGAAAAAGGAGGGTTGTACCAGTATTGGCACAGGAATACGCTAACTGCGAACGTGTGTAGAAAATATTGAGTAAGCAATCTCCATTATTTCTCCCCATCGTTTTGGCGCATAAACTCCAAGAGACCTCGCGCCTCTTCGTTCGTAACACTTTGATTTGGCATCCGCACTAAACACAATTCCAACAATTTTTGCGCTTCTGCATCTTTTTCCAGCATCATATCTACATTTACAATCATGTTTATAATCCAAACTGGTTCGCGCTTTTTCGTTACTCCTTTCCAACCTGGACCCACCAATTTTTCGTCAGTAAGTTTATGGCAAGATTGACATTTTAAGTCATATACCTTTTTGCCCGAAGCAATCATATTTGCGTCTAAGGGATTGCTTAATTTAATGTCCCCCTCCTTGACTTCAGTCCCATGAACTTCCGTTTTTGCAGCTTCCTCCACTGCAGTATTTAACTTAATTTCGCCTTCTTTTTGGGCATTGGGGTCGTTATTTGAACAGCTATAACCGCAAACAACAACACAAAGAATCATGAATACTTTCTTCATAATGAATTAATATTAAAATGTTAATAGATATTTATTGGTAATAGGAATAATATAAATGAGAAGTTAAATTCATACCTTTTTATCCGAGTTTAAGGTGAAAATATACTCTCTTCAAAAACAATTCAAATGAGAAGTTAAATTCATACCTTTTTGTCCGAATTTAAGGCAAAAATATACTTTTTTCAAAAACAATTCAAATGAGAAGTTAAATTCATACCTTTTTGTCCGAATTTAAAATATAAAAAATACTTCTCAACACACTTATTTTAAGGAAATCTTGTTTTGCAACAAATTCTCTGAGAAATCATCTAAAGACGTTGTTTGTAAAACTACTTCTAACTGTTTACGAATGCTGAAAAAAACATGATGCATAGGACATGGTTTTGAGGCACTACATTCTTTTAAGCCTAACACGCAACTCTCAAAAAAGCCATTTCCCTCTATTGCAACCACTATTTCTTTAATTGAAATCTCTTTACCCAAAGGAATACTGAAGCCTCCTTTAACGCCAACATTAGAAACCAAGAGGGATTTTTTACGTAGTTGTTGTAATATTTTGGCAGTGAAAGCAGTAGGAGAACCTATTGCCTCTATAATATCCCCCAAACTCACGACACCTTCTTCCTTTTGAAGATTAATGAACAACATCGCTTTGATTGCATATTCAGTTGCTCTCGAAAACATTTTTCTATTTTTGTTAAGATCTCTTTTTGATTTCCAAAACTGCTTGCGGGATTTTCTCACTAATCACGCGCAATATACTAACATAACAAAACTGAACAACACAAAGTTAAGTTAAACCATTTAAATATGCAATTTTTTTGAAAAATTGTGTAAGGAGTGATGGCAAAATGCAAAAGAGGCGTACTCTTTCAAGTACACCTCTTACTTATGAAGAATGGTTCTATTTTGCTGTTTCGTAGAACGTTTCTATTTTATTAGAAAAAGCGATTAAATCATTTTCTAGGATTTGCTCGCTGCGTTTGATGTGCTTAATTTGGTTAAAAATATCGCCGACAAAAGCAACCGTTAAGCCTGTTTTTGCTGCTAACACCTCTATAAATTGCGTGTCAAATTCTTTGGTAGAGAGATAGTAGCGGCTGCGAACATGGTCTAAAAAGGAGCGAATTTGCTTTTCTGCAATATTTTTGTGGTCTTGCGTTTTATAATAAAGCCTTCCGATTGTTTCGGCAAATTCGAGCGAATAATTTTGTGGTTTTGCCAATTCAGGAATGATGCGTTGACGGCGTTTCATTTCAAAAAGTGCGTATAATACCGTAAAACCAATGGCTAACCAAAAAGCCCAAGCAAGCGAAGGTTGGCTAAAAATATAACGCATGACGCGCTCACTTCTGTTATTATCTTGAATGGGCGCATCAAATTTATAGTACTCATCCCAAATAATATCTTGATTTGGCAAATAAGACATTACCGTTGATACAAATTCTTTCCCATCATATTTCATTAAATAATAATTGGTGAAAGCTAAGGGCGTAGTAGATAGGACAAAAGCGCCTTTTCCTGCCTTTATTTTTATCAAAATCGGACAACCTTCTTGATTTGTAGCCAATACTTTTGTTTCAGAAATAGGGAAATTCGTAAACTTTGTAGAAACTGCAATATCCTCTAATTCAACACTTTTGCGCGTTAAGTTAGGGTTTACAAAGTTAATGCTACTAGCTTTTGCCTTACGTTTTTTCTCTTGGTAAATTTCTCTATGTAAACTATTCAACTCACTAGCAGAGGTAGAGAATTGGAGTTTGTTTTGCAAATCCGGTGGAAATTGTTCGGTAGCAATCAAAATCGTGTTACCATTTTCAGCCAAATTTACGATTCTTTCGTAGTCATAAGCGTAGATTTCCGCCATTTTCTGGCTAAAATCATCTCCCAAAAATAGATAATTAAAGG
>JBJXHA010000027.1:0-7202 GCA_046160275.1 Bacteroidia bacterium
TAGCTCTAACTTAGTTTCGTTCACGGTCACAGAAATCGTACTTTTGCTATTTTGTTGAATGAGAGGTAGCCGCAATTGAGCTTTCTTCGCTTCTTCGGCAAAAAAATAAAGCGTAAACTCCGTTTCCGTTTTCTGCCATTTTTCGATTCCCTTGTCGGTAATTTCATCTTGTCCATCTCCTGCTGTTTGAAAGGCATTTCCCCCCAAAGGAATAACATACTTTCCTTGAGTTTCATGCGATTTGTGAGACTCGTTGTTATTATTGGCTTGCGGCGCAAAACAACTTACAAGGAAAAACCCAAGGTTAAGCAATAACGTGATAATTTTCATTTTGATAATTAAAAAATGGTTTAAAATATGAAAAAACAGAAAACAGCCCTAAATTACGAATAAAAAACGAATCTTTAATAAAGGTGCGGAAATGAATGTTTTATAAAGTATCCCCTCAAGCACCTACAATTGTTCTTTGCAAAGTAAAGGCACTTACAAGGATAAATAAAATGTAGTTACCAATTATTAAAAGTTGCTTAGCGTTTTGTTTGCAATTGAGCTTGCCGAAATATTACTTATTCAATCCTTACTCGTACCTTTGACAAAACTTTTCCTCAATATATGCGCCACAACAACGTCAAAAAAATGGGCTTGCTGCACAGCACTGCCCTCGTCATCGGTAATATGATTGGTTCAGGCATCTTTTTGTTGCCTGCATCGTTGGCTGTTTATGGAAATAAGGGGCTATTGGGGTGGCTATTTTCCTTTGCGGGCGCGATGCTGTTGGCGGTTATTTTTGGGAATTTGTCAAAACTAATTCCTGCGGCGGCGGGCGGACCTTATGAATATGCCAAACATGAGTTTGGGAAGGGCGCGGCTTATATTGTGGCTTGGTCTTATTGGACTTCGATTTGGTTTGCAAATGCCGCTATTGTGGTGGCTTTGTTGGGTTATTTAACGGTATTTTTTCCTTTTTTGGCAGGAAATGTCGTTGCTACGGTGTTAACAGGCTGGTTTTTTATTTGGCTTTTTACTTGGATAAATACCCAAAACATTCAATTTGTGGGGAAAATTCAACTCCTTACTACGCTCTTAAAAATTATTCCCTTGCTGATTGTAGGCGTTGTGGGTTTGTTTTACATTGATTATCAAACGATTAGCCTAGCAGTTGAATGGGATTTTGCTACCCTAACTGCCGCTACCACCTTAACTTTTTTTGCCTTTTTGGGAATGGAAAGTGCAGCTATCACAAGCGACCAAATTAGCGGAGATGAAACTACGGTGAAAAAAGCTACCGTTGCAGGCACTTTTCTCACTTCATTGATTTACATGACAAGCTCTTTTGCCGTAATGGCTTTGGTGCGTCCCGAAGTCTTGGCAAGTTCAACTTCGCCTTTTGCCGATGCTTCTATGAGCTTTTTGGGTTCGGCAGCGAAATACATCGTGGCGGCAGGCGCGGTGTTTTCCACTTGTGGCGCGCTCAATGGCTGGACCTTGATACAAGGGCATATTCCGATGGCGGCGGCAGATGATGGGCTTTTTCCTAAGATTTTTGGCGAAAGAAACAATCAAAATTCTCCCTCCAAAGGCATTGTTATCACCAGTGTCATTATCTCCTTGCTTCTGCTGCTCAATTATATCAAAGGTTTGGTTTCGCTTTTTACCTTATTAATTGCACTTTCAACGCTTTCCGTGATGATTCCTTACCTTTTTTCAGTTGCCGCCTACTTTTTTTTGATGCTAAAAAATAAACAACACTACCGTTTTTATCATTTCCTTTTACCTTTTTCCGCTTTTCTTTTTTTAGCTTGGATTATTGTGGGAAGTGGCTGGGAAACCATTTTTTATGGAATTAGTTTTATTATGGTGGGAGTCATTTTTTATTTTTTTGTACGATTTACCTCTGAATAAGTACACTGTTAAACAAATTTTCTGATGTTTTTGCGGGCTGGTCATATTGTAAATATCTTATCAAGTATGGCTTGAACACATTGCGTGATAAGATGCTTACAGCATGACAACTAGGAAAAAATGCAATAAAACTTAATTTGCACTATACTAAGTAGTCGACAAGAATTAGTTTATGTTAATATATTTACTTAAAATATTGATAATGAATGAATTTTATTTTCCATTATCAATTTTTCATTTTCCATTATTTTAATTCAATTATCTCTTATGAAACAATCTTTCTTTACTTTTTTGGTAGTAATTTGCTTGCTTACTACAAATTTTGCTTTTTCGCAAATCTCTGTGGGGTTTCGGGGTGGGGTGAACTTTGCTAATATTTCTGTTAAGGAGGCAGGTAGTTATACCCTAAACGCGAAAACTGGAGCTACTTTTGGAATCCCGATAGAAGTACGCTTCTCACGCTATTTTGCGGTGCAGCCCGAAATTAACTGGACGCAAAAAGGATACAACTTCGAAGATAATTATGAAGAGTATGATCCCACTTATGGTTATACCTTTGATTATATCCTCAAACAAACCGTGCGGTATAATTATTTGGAAGTGCCTGTATTGTTTAAGACAAAACTAGGAACTGATGTATTTAAGTTTAATTTTTTGCTAGGACCTAGTGTGGGATACGCAATCGGAGGGAAAAGTGCTTTTGAACACTATCGTGTCAATGTAGATGGTTCTAAATCTCTGTTGGAATCTGCATCTGCTCGATTCTCAGATATAGCAAAATTCCTTAATCGCACCGACCTCAGCTGGAACACTGGTGCAGGTATTAGTTTTCAGGGGGCAAAAACTTCTTTTTTCTTGGAAGCAAGGCATCAATTAGGGTTGAATGATTTTGCAAAGAGTAATCAAGTCGTGAACAAACATCGCAATTTTCAAATTGCGGCAGGTTTAATGTTTCGCTTGAAGGATAAGTAGCCTCCGCAATAATACATATATATATAGGAAAGAGAAGCATCGAGAGAGGTGTTTCTCTTTTTTTTGTTTGCGAGTGTAAAATGGCTGCTACATAAAGCATACATTCTTTGTCGAAACGCGATTTTTGGGAAAAATTCTTTTTTGACAATATCACAGCTTATCCAACAAGCATTCTTAGAGACGTTTTTTTACTTTCTTCCCTTTTTTTACGGCTTATCCCTACTTTTTCACCTTTAGCGCAAAAAAAAGGGTAAAATCGCCTAAAAAGCTAACGTAAATCCAGCCTTTTCTTCTTTGACCTATTATAATACTTATCGTCATAAAGGCGTTTTGGTCTTACATTTGATAAAAAGGATAAAAGTTACACAAGCTATATCTCTTCTTACATGGGCAAAAGTAAGGAATCTGAAAGTAAGAGCTTGAAAGGAAATTCACTTTTTTCAACTTTTTGCATTTTTTAGTGTAAATTATAGATAGTTATATTACATAAAAATACACAATTTCAATATTTTAATTTTAGAATCTTTGTTTTAAATGATTATATAAAGCACTAACAATCAATTGATAATAAAATTTCAACTTAAATATACTTATTTTAATAATACAAGTCAAGTACTATTTTTGTATTTTTATTACACAATTTGGACATTTATTCATAAAAATAATTCAACGTAGGATTTGTTTAATTCGGATAAGTGTTCTACCTTTGTATCATCAAACAAACGAAATATATGAGAAATATCTTAGTTATCATCGGAATCTTAGTGTTAAGCAATTTAAGTGTTTTAGGAGCTAATTTTTACTTCACTGCAAACGAAGACAGCAACTTCGAAAATCCAGCGAACTGGTCTCCTTCTTTCCCAGGTAATATTGTAAGAGAAGGCGATAAAGTTTTCATCCAATCAGATGTGATGATTCAAGCAGAGAAAGTAATTATCGGTGGCAATTTTGACGTTACTTTAGGAGTAAATGTTACTGCAACTGAAACAAAAATTATCATCGAAAAAGGTGGTACTTTCAACAACAACGGAACTGTAAGAGTAGAAAGCATCGAAAACCACGCTACTTTGGAAAATGCAGGTATGATTCGTGTAAATGAAATCAAAACTGTAAAAGGTTCTATCAACAACAACGGCATCACAGGTGAAGTAATGATTCAAAACAATTTGAAAAACGAAGGTACTTTTAACAACTCTGGTACTTGCGTAGTAATGAATCAACTTATCAACTTAGCTACTGTAAATCAACTTTATAGCGCAAAAATGACAGTAAAAGGAACTTACAGTCAAAATGCAACAGCTGAGTTGAAAAAATCTGCAAAAAGCGTGTTTGAAGCAGCAAAAGAAAGTGTGGTAAACGCAACTTCAAATACAAGCAGCAGCTACTCAACCATGATGTTTAACTAATTAAGTGTTTGATAACTAAGTATATAAGATTTCTAAGATTAACGAACCTTCTCCTGTAAATTGAAAAAGAATCTTCACCCAACAAGAACCAAACCTTTGACCTGACATTTAATTAACCTTCACTGTTTGTTTTGAACTTCCTATGAACCTTCATCTTGAATCAATGTTTGAACCAACTTTCGAAGATTTGTAAACTAGCAACCTTCATCTAACAAAACCTTCACTTGTAAAATGAACCTTCTATGATTGAGCCAAACCTTCTTATCTTGTTTAAAAACTGTGTAAGCCCTAAAAAATATCAACTTTCACCTATCAACTGTCAATTCATATTCGACTTTGGGAGATTAAGTAGTAGTGATTTTTTTATGAACCAAACCTTCGACCTTGTTTTGAAAAACTGTGTAAGCCCTAAGAAATAACAACTTTCACCTATCAACTGTCAATTCATATTCGACTTTGGGAGATTAAGGAGTAGTGAATTATGATGAAAAAATGAACCTTCACCTTTCAGAAACCGAACCTTCAGCCTTGAAACCTTCAACCTTAATCAATGTTTGAACCGACTTTCGAAAATTTATCAACTGTCAATTCATGTAAAATGAACCTTCTATTATTGAACCAAACCTTCGACCTTATTTTGAAAACTGTGTAAGCCCTAAAAAATATCAACATTCAACTGTCAACGAACATTCGACTTTGGGAGATTAAGTACACCGTAAAGAAAAATTTCTAATGTTTTTGCGGGCTGGTCATATTGTAAATATCTTATCAAACCTAGCTTAAACACATTGTGTGATAAGATATTTCCAATATGACAACTAGGGAGAAATGCAATAAAACTTAATTTACAGTGTATTAAGTTGTAGTGACTTTTTACGAACCAGACCTTCAACCTTGTTTTGAAAAACTGTGTAAACCTAAAAAAAACAGCAACGATTAACTGTCAATTAAAAGTGTGTGAATATACATAGAACTCAACCTTCAACGAAAACAGTTAAAAATGGATTAAAAGTGTGTAATAGAATAACTTTCAACCTTCAATATGAGAAGTTCGCTTTGTGTAGTTAGAAAAAAAATCGCATCGCCGAGAGGGCGATGCGTATTTTCTGGAAAGATATATCATTTTGTATAAATCTAAAAAAAATGCTTTATGGACAAAGCAACACTAACAAACGTTAGGCTCTGCACCGCGAGGTGTGGAGTTTCTTTGTTTAAAAATTATACATTCGCTCGTAATATTCGTGTGCCATTCGTCCAGATTCAAACGCAGGAGTTACGTCACGCATCGCATTTTTCATAAGTGCTGCCCATTGCGAAGGATTGTCGTAATAGGTTGTAACTACTTCATTTTCAAGAATTGACATAATATTTTCATAATCAATTTCATCTTGTTTATCTATCGGAAGATGATGGTCAGTAGCATCAGAAATGAAGCAATTTACGCCATGTTTGGCAAATTCAGGAATCCAGCCATCAGGCAAAGAAACCGAAATAGAGCCATTCATTGCCGCAGTCATACCGCTTGTTCCTGAAGCTTCGCGCGTCATACGTGGCGTATTGAGCCAAACATCGCCCGCATCTTTTAATTTTCTGGATAAATCCAGTTCATAACCTAACACAACCGCCACATTTTTCTTATCGCGGCTATATTCAATCAAGAGATTAAAAATACTAATGGCTGCTTGGTCGAGTGGATAAGGCTTTCCTGCAAACACAAGTTGCACAGGTTTGTCGATATTATTCAAGAATTTATCCAATCTATCCAAGTCTGTCAAAAGCAAATCGGCACGTTTATAACCTGCAAATCTTCTTGCCCACACAATTGTCAAGGCATTTTCATCAAACAATTTTCCACATTGGTCGGCAATCACCTTAAACAATTCCTTTTTCTTTTGACGCTTCAAATGTAGCAGCAAACCATCATTATTCTCCTCCATTGCCGCATATAAATCCTTATCTGCCCAATATTGGAAATTTTGTGCATTGGTAATACCAATAATGTCTGAAATGCCCTCGTAAGAACTCCACATTTCCTTAGAAACTACGGCATGAAGTTGAGAAACGCCATTAGAAATTTTTGCCAAACGTAAAGCCGCAGGCGTATGCCCAAACATATCGCCTTCTGTTCCCGTAATGCGTTTTGCTTCCTCTAAAGGTACATTTCCAAAGAAAGACAATTTATTCAAATCGTGAATGTTATGTTCCTCATTTCCAGCCTTTTCTGGCGTATGTGTCGTAAACACATAGCGTTTTTTCACTTCTTCCACGCTACCATATTTTTCATACATATAAAAAAGCAAAGGCAAAGCATGAGATTCATTCATGTGATAAATGTCTGTTCCGCCCAATGCCTCAATCACTTTTGCGCCACCCACCCCAAGCACAATCATTTGCGCCATGCGAGTAAGCGTATTTCCATCATACAAACGCTGCGTAATCGTGCGCGAAAGTGCATCATTTTCAGGAATATCCGTAGAAAGCAGATACAAAGGAGCCGTATTGAAAACGTGTGAAGGTAGGCAATATACTTTTACATGAACGGGATGATGATTGACACTAATCGTAACTTTAATGCCTGTATCCTCCAAAAAAGCATAATCTTTGCGCGTAAAAGCAGGTTTCATCAGTCCATTTTCATCTCTCGTTTGGTCGTAGTAGCCGTAAGACCACAACATACCAATTGCTATCATGTTCTGCTTCAATTCGAAGGCTGAACGTAAATGCGAACCCGCCAAGTAGCCCAAACCGCCCGAATAAATTTTCAAAGATTGATGAATGGCAAACTCCATACAAAAATAAGCCGCTCGTTTTTGATAACGCTCATCAGGCGTATAAGGATGATACCATTTTGCGTAATTGGAAGTCATATTTTTTTCAGTTGATAATTGATAATGAAGGAGATAAGGAATATTATTTTTCTTT
>JBJXHA010000028.1:0-6749 GCA_046160275.1 Bacteroidia bacterium
CTCCTCAATGGGGACAGACCTCTGGACACAATAGTTATGGTGATTTGGGCTGGGCTGAGCGTTATGACATTTCTACGGCAGATAGCTCTGTTACGATTCTAGGGGTAATTGTTGCTGTAGGTGGTTCTGTGCAAGCAAGTCCTACGGCTAGTACAGGAAAATTAAACGTGCGTGTGTATGACGAAGGCGCGAAAGAAGGTATTCCTGGTGCGTCAAGTGCTTCGACTGTTTCTGGTTATCCTAACACGATGCTAGACGAGGTGCAATTACCTTACGCAGGTTTAACTATTAATAGTTTTAACGCTGCTGTTTTTAATACGCCTATTCAAATTGCAGATACTTTCTTTGCTGCTGCGGTGTTAGACGCATACGCCCCGACTTCTACCATGGATAGCCTTTTCATCTTTTTGGGAATAGATGGCACACGTCCTTCTTCTGATGTATTTTCATCTTTGACTCCTACTGATACAACAGTCAACGTAAGAAATGCCGCTTTGTGGAATGATAATAAATGGTATGATGAAGCAACTATGAACTCTACCTTACTTACACATTACGCTATTTTCCCAATCGTTATCGTAAAATACAACGCGATTGGTATCAATGATGGGATTTCTAAAGATGCACTTACCTTCAAAGGAAATTATCCAAATCCTGCTTCTATCAATACAAATATCAGAATTAGCTTGAAAAAAGCTGCTGATGTAAAAGTAAATGTATATGATGTAACGGGTAAAGTGATTCTTACGCATACCTATTCAAATGTAGCAACAGGAGCGACAGAATTGCCGCTAAATGTTTCTGCTTTAGCGAATGGAAGCTATATTTATACTGTAGAATCAAACGGAGCAACTATCGGTTCTATCCTTCAAGTTGCACAATAAGCTAAAAATAACCTAGTTATTATGTACGAATAAGAGGCTGTCCGAAAAGGGCAGCCTTTTTTAGTGAAAACCTGAAAAATTAAAGGCAAATGATGAGATATTTAATCTTTATCCTATTCAAAGGATTTGGTGAAACCCCATTAATCCCGTTCCTCCGCCAGAATGTATAAGCAATATATTTCCCTCAATATCAGCAGTTTGTAAGATTTTTCGAGCAGTATAAAAGAGTTTTGCAGAATAAATGGGGTCGCAAAGTAAACCTTCTTCTTGGGCAAGGCGATAAATTTCCTGTTTAATGGTACTATTTACGCTACCAAAAGATTTTGCCGTTGCGGGAAAATAATGATGTAAATGTGGTTTTTTCAACAGTTCGGAACTCTTTAAGAGTTCCGAACTGTTGAAAAAACCTGAACTGTTAAACGCTTTTTTTACAATTTCTCCCTGCTGCTCAAACTCCTTTTCATTTCCTGCAATGTGAACACAATGTAGTTGTGTGTTTCTGCCTGCCATTTGCAGGCAATACGCCAAAGTTGCCGCCGTTAAACCTGTTCCCGAATCTATAAAAATATGGTCAAATGTCGTATGAAGCGTTTCTTTTTCATTTCTTTCAATATCATCTAAAAGAGAAGCCGAACCATAAACTGCAGGCTCACAACTTGCACCTTCGGGTAGAAGGTAGCCTTTCTTCGCTGATAAAGTAAGATCATTTTGTGCGATTTCTACTAAATCTTCTGTCGTACAATCCCTTGATTGCCAACGAATCTGGGTAGATTTTGCCAATAATTTCAACAAAAAAGCATTGCCTTTTGCCTCCGTCAAATTCGATTCCTTTGCATATATCCACGCCTGTATTTTTCGCTCATTTAGCACCTGCAACAATCCCACGACATTGTTGGAATTTGCCCCCCCAATGATATACACTTCTTCTATTTTCTCCTTTTCCAAAAACGCTAAAATCGAAGCATATTTCCGCATTTTCCCCCCCGAAATGCCAAAACTTGCTTCATCTTCTCGCTTCACCCAAACCTTTTGCTTATCTGTGGAAAAAGTAGGAAGCGGGTGGATTCGGGTTTGGGGGAGTAATTCATTGATTAATAGCATAATATATTTTTCCTCAAAATTAGAAATTTTTCCTAGCTTTGACATAAATTTATCGAAGAAGCATGAAAGGTAAAATTTGTATCATTACGGGAGCTAATTCAGGTTTGGGCTTAGAGGCGGCTTGTCAGTTGGCGGAAAAAGGCGCGGAATTGGGTTTGATTTGTCGCAGTAAGGAGAAGGGGGAAATCGCAAAGGCAGCGATTTTATCACGAAAAGCGGAGGCAAAAGTGCACCTTTTTGCCGCAGATTTTTCTTCTCAACAGCAAATTCAAACGGTAGCAAGAGAAATTCACGCAACTTTTTCTCATATTGATGTTCTTTTGAACAATGCAGGGGCGGTTTTTTCTAGCTTTGCTTTGTCAGAAGATGGCATTGAAATGACGATGGCAGTCAATCATTTTGCCTATTTTTCGCTTACAAATGCCTTGCTAGATTTGCTTGAAAAATCATCTGAACCACGCATTATTAACGTGGCTTCGGAATCTTACGCAAGCGGTACAATTCATTTTCCTTCTTTTACAAAAAACACGAACTACTTCGTTTTCAAAGCCTACGCCCAATCGAAACTCGCCAATTTATTGTTTACCTACGAATTAGATAGAAGATTACGCGCAAAAAAATCAAAAATCACCGTAAATGCCTTGAATCCAGGACGCGTAAAAACAGACATTGGCATCAAAAATCAACATTGGTTTATTGCGGGTGTTTGGCATTGGCTGACCAAACTCACAGCGATTTCAGTACAAGAAGGCGTGAACATATACCTCTACCTTGCCACAAGCCCTGAAATGAAAGACCGAAGTGGGCTATATTTTGATAGATTAAAGGAAACAAAAACCTCGAAAAAAAGCCATGATGAGGCAGTTGCGCGACAGTTGTGGGAGGAAAGCGAGCGCGTGATGCACCAACAGATGAATAAAAAATAAGGGTACGCTATTATAAAAAGAATGCCGCCAAATTGTGTTTAACAACTGGCGGCATTTTTTATGTTTGAAACATACTTCCTAGTTTTTCAACAAGGTTACATTTCCTTTCCATTGTTTGAAATTACCCGTTGCATCGGCAGCTGTTACAAGGTAGAAATACACCCCAACTGGGCATTTTTGACCTGCCATGTTAAAGCCAGCCCAACCTTCGTTTTTGTCGTTGGTTTCAAATACTTGTTTTCCCCAACGGTCAAACACGCTGATAGCCACATTGTTATATCCTTTGAAATCAATTAACCATTCTTCTTGCACATCGTCCCCATTAGGAGTGAAGATATTCGGAATGAATGGCTCACCAGGTTCAAGAACTGTCAATGTTTTGGTAATTACCGAATCACAACCCAATATATCTTTAATATACATGGTCACTTGATATACACCAGGCGTAGAATAAATGTGTGAAGGGTTTTGAATGGTTGAATTGCCATTGTCTCCAAAATTCCAATCCCAAAAAGCGGCACTGCGGCTACTATCCAGAAAAGCTACATTTTCATTGGCAAAAACTACACTTGGCTCCCATACAAAGTTAGGAATGGGTGGAGCAGTTACTTGTGTCAATACCGCAGCAGAAGTGTCTGTACCACAATAGTTTGACAAAATCACTTGATACGTTCCTGCTTGTGTTGCAGTATAAGTTGAAGCTGTTGCCCCTGAAATTGGTACGCCATTATACAACCATTGATATAAGCCATCGCCATCTGCCTGTAAAGGTAAACTTGCATTTTGGCAGAAAGTAGTTTGTCCCAATGCGGCAACACTTGCTTTTGGCTCATTCACACGTGCCACAATTACATAATCCGTAGTATCTGCACAACCTTCTGTATTATAAGCCACTACCGAATAATTACCTGGAGCCGTTACTTGATAATTTGCACCCACTTGATTTACGATTGGGAAATTATTTTGCAACCATTGATAAGCTGCGCCACCACTTCCATTCAAGGTAATGTTTTCGTTTGTACAAAAATCAATGGTACTACTTGGCGAAATCGTAGCCACAGGATAACCTGCATAAGTAATGGTAACTGTGTGTGTTGCATCTGGACAACCACCGCTTCCTTGTACGGTATTTGTAATTTGATAAGTACCAAAATTACTCAAAGTCAAGTTAATAGAGCCTGTTGTTTGATTAATCAAAAGATTCGGACCACCTGAAACGACTTGAGAAACACTATATATACCATCAACGCCAGAAGTATGTAAAACAACGGGTGCATCTCCTCCTCCGCAGAACAATTGCTTGTTGTAAGCAAACTCGGCATTAACTCCTGTATTAATGGTAATTAATTGCGTATAAGTAGCTGACGGACAAGAACCTGTTGCTGCTACGGTATTGGTAACTTGATAGGTTCCTGGGTCTGATTGCGCAAGGTTAATTGCTCCAGTCGCAGTATTCATGCTTAATGTCGGTCCTCCCGTTAAAACAGCATAAGAATAAGTGCCATTTGCGCCTGTTGTGTGAGAAATGACAGGGTTTGTACCATTTACGCAGAAAGTTGCCTGATTAAAAGCAAATTCGGCATCGGGAGCTGCCACAATCGTAATATTATTTGTGAACATAGCTGCAGGACAAGCTGATGTGCCATTTACCGTATTTGTAATGGTGTAAGTACCTGGATTAGAAGCGGCTGGATTGATGATACCCGTACCTGCGTCTATTGCCAAAGTTGGTCCTCCGCTTACTACAATATAAGTATAAGCTCCGTTTACGCCCGTTGTGTGTTGCGGGATTATATTGGGTTCAGAAGTACAATACACTGCTTGAGGAAGTGAAAATTCTGCATCTGGAGCAGCCTCAATTACAATCACTTGTGTAGCGGTAGCACCTGGACAACCCAAAGTGGGAGCAACGGTATTCGTTACTTGATAAATGCCAGGCGAGCTAGAAGCCAAAGTAATTACCCCTGTGATAGGGTCAATGAAGAGCGTATTATTCGGATTAGCAGAAGTATAAGTGTAATTACCGCTTATATTTGGTGCAGGATTCGTTGCACTTGTTTGGCAATAGGTACTTGCAGGATAAGCAAAATTAGCGTTAGGCGCAGGTGAAATCGAAATATTCACCGTATGCACGTCAGGCGTACATCCGCTTGTACCTGTTACCGTATTTGTTACCGTAAAGTTACCCGTAGTAGAACCATTCAAGTTAATAATCCCCGTAACAGGGTCAATAACTAAACCCGCAGTTCCTGTATATACGCCAGCAGCTCCACCATTCAAAGGAATAGGGGTAGGATTTGGAGAATTTTGACAGAAATTAAGAACGGCATAGGTAAAGTCAGCGATATTCCCTCCACCAATAGTTACAGTAGTAGTTGCTACTGCCGAACAGTTTCCGTTGGTAACGGTTACAGTATAAACGCCTCCGCAAGCTGCTCCTGCATTGTTAATAACAGGATTTTGTTGATTAAAATTGGATGCATTAATACAAGGTCCTGCCCAATTATAAGTAGTTGCCGCAGCAGAGGATAAGTTTAAAGTACCACCACTACAAACAGGAGAATTGCTACTTGCAAAAGGGGTAGGATTGGGGTTTATAACTACATTCACTACACTTGTTCCCGTACAACCACCTGCTGCTGTTACGGTAACAGAATAACTTCCTGCTGCCGCTGCCTGCACGTTCGAAATCGCAGGGTTTTGTGCCGTAGAGCTAAATCCATTTGGTCCTGCCCAGCTATACCCTACAGCCCCAGGTACCGAAGAAAACGACAAAATATCGCCTGAACAAACAGGGCTATTACTTGTCGCATTGGTAGCTAAAGATGAATTTATCACAACATTGGTAGTTGCCACACTAGAACAGTTATTAGCATTGGTAACAGTTACCGTATAAATTCCCGCATCTGCCAAGCTAACGTTATTTACACTTGGATTTTGAACATTTGAAACAAAACCATTCGGACCCGCCCACGCATAAGAAGTACCTCCTGATGCTGACAAGTTTAAAGTATTTCCGATACAAAGTGGAGAATTACTATTTGCCGCAGGTGTAGGTAAACCATTCACGATAACATTGGTAGTTCCAGTAGCCGTACAGTTATTTCCATCAGTAACAGTTACTGTATAAGTTCCCGCTTGTGTAAGTTGTATATTGTTCACAATAGAAGTTTGTCCGCTTCCACTATAAGCATTAGGTCCCGCCCAAGCGTAGTTGGTAATCGTTCCTGTTGTATTTGCAGCACTTAACGTAACCATATCGCCCACGCAAGCAGGAGAAGAGTTACTTGGAGAAACGGTAGGCGAAGTATTCACTGTTACATTTGTAGTTGCAGTTGCAGTACAAGTGCCGTTTGTGATGGTTACAGTGTAAGTCCCAGCAGCTAAAGCAGTTACATTCGCAATACTTGGCGTTTGCCCTGTCGTTGCAAAACCATTAGGACCTGTCCAATCGTAGTTTGTACCTCCTGTGGCAGATAAAGTTAAGGTATTTCCCGTACAAACAGGAGAATTACTACTTGCCGAACCAAAATTACTAGAAATAGCAACACTCGTACTTGCTGTATTTGTACAACCATTTGCATCAGAAACGGCTACTGTGTAGATCCCTGCATTTGCCGCAGAAGCACTAGGAATAGAAGGATTTGCACCAATAAAGGTAAACCCATTTGGTCCAGACCAAGCAATATTAGTAGCCGTAGGTGCGTTAGCAAATAAATCAATCGTACCTCCAGGACAAACCGCCGAGTTGCTCGTTGGATTTACAACAGGTAAAGGATTGACTGTGAGCGTAGTAGTTGCTGTATTTGTACAACCATTCGTAACAGTTACAGTATAA
>JBJXHA010000029.1:0-2981 GCA_046160275.1 Bacteroidia bacterium
ACAATCTCCCTCCTGCTCACTTGTGCAGCCCATCATAAATGTCCCTGCGGGAATTGCTTTCATCGTAAAAGAAACCCCATTTACTGTTTCTGTGTAGTCTCGTAACTTACTTTTAGGACAACCATCAGGCGAAGTCCCTACTTGATAAGGACATTTATCGACCTTGTTAGCAAAGCCATCGCCATCACTGTCAAGGCAGCCACGTAACGGACCCGTTTCGCCTTCACATTCATCGTCAGGTGGAATTAAACCTTCGGAGAAGCCATCACCATCTTTGTCAGGGCAACCATAAAAATGCGCCAAGCCTTTGAGTTTAGGACATTTGTCGTCTTTGTCGGGAACGTCATCTCCGTCTGTGTCAGGGCAACCACCAAAACGCGCCAAACCTTTGATTTTTGGGCATTTGTCTCCATTGTCTGGAACGTTATCGCCATCTGTGTCAGGGCAGCCATTAATGCATGGCAAACATTTTTCATCGGGGCATAGATCATTTTTATCCGCTACGCCATCCTTATCTTGGTCTAACACTTTCTCGGTTTCGGATTGAATAAAAAGGAAATCACCACCGTTGTGTTTGCCAAAACTACTAAGCCAATCCATCGGGATTTGCAAGTAACTCATTAAACCCGCAACTGTGAGAACGCCCTCGCTGTTTGGGCGGTTAAGGGCATTTAAGAAATTCGCCACAAACTTAGAATTATCAGGCGTAATGTTATTATCAACCGAAGGAATAAAATAACGAGTCGTATCTTTGAGGAGTGTCTCTATCTTGACTTGCTTCGTAGCTGCTAAACTTGTCCATAATTTAGGTTTATCACGAAACTTTTTTCCGTCAAAAGTACCTGCATAACAAGCATCTATCAAGGTAAGCGTATGTTTACAAGGAATGGCATCAATCATCTGCATTAAGTTCACATAAGAAAGATAAGTACTGACATTACTTGTCCCTTCATAAGGAATGAAATAACCTAGTTTAAAACCCTCGTGGAAATAGCCATGCCCCGAAAAAAAGAGCAAGAGTTCGGCATTGTTATCGTATGTACATTTTCTCAAACTATCAATTTTATTACTGATTTGGCTTGAAGTGAAATTGGTAAATACGAGCGTATCAAAATCGTAACCTTTGTTCAAGACATTGGCAATAGCGCGAGCATCTTTAATCGGTTGGTTCAAGGAAATCCACGTTTGCGGATATTTGTAGTCTTTTACTGCAAAAAAGACCGCAAGGTTTTTTACTTTGCCGTTTTGCGCAAAGCAAACGGACAACAAGCAAGAAAAAAGGAGCGTAATTGTAAGACGTAACATGATAGTTTGATGTATTGATAGTTTGGTTTTATGGCGTTTGTAGCGGCTGCTTTAGCTGCCGCATTGCTTGAAAATCAATGATTTTCAAAACGGACAGTAGCCCATAATTAGCAAAAACTTCGTTTTTGCGCTGATGCGGCAGCTAAAGCAGCCGCATCAGAATTATTTTTTCGGAAAAAAGGTAGCCACAATGCGATGAATATACACGCCAAAGAGCGTTTCGATGACAGCAAAAGCAGTCGTAATACCTGAAAACGAAAGTTGTCCTGAAGCTTTGAGGTGTAAACTTACCAAAAAAGCGAATAAATACATTACAAACAAAAAGTAAACCGTAACTTGTACGTTTCGTTTGATACGCGGGCTTTTATCTTTTTGGTTTTCGAAATGTCGTTGGTCAAGAAAATCTTGGAACATGAGGCTCGAATAACTTGCCAAAATAGGCAACAGTAGCGAAAAGATAGCGGAAAATTCCTTCGCACCTAAGCCGCCTGTACTGTAATGAAAAGCCGCATAACACAATACTATCAGTTTAATTCCCAGCATCAGGAAGAAAAGTTGCTGTTTGAGTTGCCTTTCTGAAATGCCTTTGGGCTTTTCGGGATTGCTAGGCAAAGGCGCGTCAGGCAAATCTTTTGACTGCTCCAAAAGTGCGTCAGCAATGCGGTTTTTTTCCAAGCGTAATTCCTCCGCAGAAGCTGTTCCCGCTTTTTCTTTGCGGTTTACAATGGTCAAACGCGCCGAAAGCAAGATAAGCGCGTCTTGCATTTCTTCTTGTTGCTGCGTTTCTGCATATTCAAGCATTTGCGCAATAGCTTCCGCGAAATCGGCTTGTTTAATAAGAGCTTGTATTTGTTGTTTCATTTTTTCTAACGTAAATATTTCCTTAATTCCAACATCAATCCATCTGCATAGCGTTTAAATTCGTCAGGATAATCTTCTTCTATTTCGCGGTAGCCACTTCTAGGCAAACTGTCATAATAACCGCTTCCCACTTTACCGTCAATTGTCAAAGAAAGGGTGTAATTTTTATTCGCCTCATCAGGAATGTACGTAAAAGTCAAAACAAGCAACTCGCGTGTGCGCCAATTACATTCATAGCCCAACTTTTGATATAAACGACAAGGTAATGGCTGCCCTTCCTCCACCAACACTTCTGCACATAAGTCTTGCACTTCTAATTTGAGTTGATTTTCGTCTTGATACAGCAGTTTTACCTTGGGATTTCGCTCCTTACAATCAGGCTTTTTCTTTTCATAACGTTTCAAGGCAAAAGCATGAACTTTTTCAAACACCTTTTCAGCACCGTACTTTGCCCGAAATGTTGCAGCATCAAGTTTCAACGGTTTAAGGTCAATTTTGATAGGCTTAGGGGTTTGCGTTCTGACAGTATCTCTTTCCACCTCCGTCTGCAATTTTCCCTTTTCAGTATAAAAACGAAGCTTGTAAAAGGGACTGAGGATTTGCAAAGAAACGCTATCTTCTGCCAAACGCATCAAATAAGTGGCTTTGTAAAACAAGTCTTGTTCTAAATTTCGTGCAAATTGTGTTTGATACTTTTTTCGCGCTATTTCCCATGTACTTACCACAGTATCAAGGTTTTGTGAGCGAAATGCCAATATCAAAGAAACTTGCGAATGAGGATTTTCCCCTATATCCAAAAAAAACAGGTCTTTTAC
>JBJXHA010000030.1:0-7285 GCA_046160275.1 Bacteroidia bacterium
GCCACTAATTTCAAAAGTGTATTTTCTTGATAGTAAACACCTTACTTCTGATGACTGCTTACTGTTAATTGTTTACTGATAGTCCTCCCTCCAAATACATTTTTATCAAATGTGCATGAGAAAGCGGCTTGCTTGGGTCTTCGATGTTGCCATTTACCTCATAATCTAGCAGCACCAAAGTATGCTTTTCTGCTATCGCTCGCAGTTCCGCTAACAAGTCGCTAACCTTATGCGTCAATATCCAAAGATACAAAGGAACATACAACTGCTTCCTCGCCTCAATATATCCTAATAGCTCCTCCCCTTTCACCCCTTTTCGATGCCCCAAACATTTCCCAAACTTCCGCACCGTGCGCTTCAGCCCCTTCATGTTCCTTACCTCAAACTTAGCCACATCAATATCCTCCGTTTCAAACACCTTCAAGCCCTGCCAAATTCCCTCCACCGACTGCCCAAGCACAACCTCCCCCTCCGAAAAAGGAATCGGAATACCCCCATGCGCATAAAACGGACTCAACCGCACAAACGCATCTTCCGCCTTCGAAGTAACATCAACAATATGCGCATCAGGATACTTTTTGAGAATAGACTCCTTCATGCGGCTTTTATGTGCTATGATAATCATGGTTATTTTTTTGAAAGGTTTTTACGAAAGAGGGAACAGGAAGGTTTGAACTCAAACTACTCCTTTTCTACTGTTGTAACTATTTTCGGTATCCTAATACTTGCAGGGCTAACAACGAGGTAATTCGTGTTCTTTCCACTGTTTTCTACCGTCAACATTCCTTTTCCTACCAAATCCTGTAAATCGCGCAAAGCGGTATCGGATGAACATTTGGTGAGTTTGGCGTAGGTTGAGGTACGCAAAAAACCTACTTCTTTTTCATAACTATCATACAAATAGTTGATTACCAATCTTTGCCTATCATTTAGGCTAACAAGTCTATGCTTCTCCCAGAAATAAGATTTGTCCAATATGATTTCTAGATTTTTTTCACTTGCAAGCAAGGCTCGTTCAAAACAACCCAAGAACCATGTTAAGTAAGTGGTAATATCTCCCGTCCCTTTTTGCGTTTTTTCAATGATTTCATTATACTGCTTATGTTCTTTGGCAATTTGATTTGACATACTGTAAAATCTTATTTTACTATTTTCGCTTCGTGCCAAAAGCATATCCATCATAGCACGCGCAAGCCTGCCATTTCCATCATCAAAGGGGTGAATTGTAACAAACCAAAGATGCGCAATCGCTGCCTTTAGTACTAAATCCAACTGTTCCTCGCTGTTAAACCAATGTAAAAATGAATCCATTTCTTGTTGCACTCTTTCGGGAGTTGGGGCTTCAAAATGCGTTTTTTCTCTGCCAAATGCACCCGAAATTACCTTCATTCCTACGGAACGATAACGCGCAACATCTATTTTTTGATAACCACTATACCCCGATTGAAAAAGGGAATGATGCCAGCCCAAAAGACGTTCTTCTGTAAGCGGTTTGCCATAATTTTGCGTAGCATCAAGCAATACATCAACAATTCCGTCAATATTTCGAGGAATTGACACAATTTCAATACCTTCAATGCCTAATTTTCGGGCAATAGACGAGCGAACTAATTCAGGATTAAGAAATTCCCCTTCGATTTTCGAAGTATCCATTACCTCCAGTATCAAAGATTCCAAGGTAGCCTTTTCTGCAAAGTCAAAACCTAGTCCTTCCATTCGCCCCAACAATTTTCCCTGCAAATGTCGCACAGTTGCTACTTTGGGTAACAGTTCCTCATTATCCCAATCAAAAGCAGTCCCATTTTCTTTTTCGTGTATATACATGGTTATTATTTTTCACCGCAAGATTTGCGGCGAATTTATCACTTTTTCACCGCAAAAGCTAGGAAAGATGTAAAAATAAAGCCTCAAATTTACCATTTTTACCGCAAAGTTTCACAAAGTATTTTCCACAAAGATACACAAAGCTAAGGGTTAATGTCTTTTCTTTGGGTTACTTTGTACTTGAATTTCTGCTACTTTGTGGTTTTTCTTCTAAAGATATGCACACTTGGTTTTCAGTCATTCCTAAGAAATAAACAAATTTTATAAAAATAAATTTCCATCGCTCCCTACTTTTCTGATTCACAAACCAATAACCCACAAAAACATCACGCGGTTTAATAATTCCTTAGCCACAATGTTTTTTTTCGTATATTTGCCCTTCTTTTTTTTAACGCACATCTTACAGAACAAGCGAATAAGAAAAGGGACTAATTAAGCCTAATGAAGCTTAATACTGATAACTGATAACTGATAACTGATTATGACATTTCTCAATCCATCTATATTGTGGGCTTTACTGGCGATTATTGTTCCCATTATTGTTCATTTTTTTAACTTACAAAGACCTAAGCAAATTCTTTTTAGCAATGTGCGATTGGTGAAGGAAATCAAGCGGAATGTCGTGCGCCGCTTGCGTTTGCGCCAATGGCTCTTGCTTGCCTCTCGTATTTTGGCAATTATTGGCATTGTGTTCGCCTTTGCTGCACCCGTTTTTGTGAACAAATATAACAAAATGCTGGCGGGAAATCGCTCGGTAGTAATTGTTGTTGACAACTCTTACAGCATGACCGCAGGCAATGAAAAAGGTGCGTATTTGCAACAAGCTAGCACTTTGGCAAAGGGAATTGTGAATACTTATACCGAAAAAGATGAATTTTTGTTGATGACCACAGGCGGAATGTTGCTCAACCATAATTTTAATGAAAAAGAGCAAGTATTGGAAGAATTGGCAAAGTTAACAGTGCGTCAAAAAGTCAAAACGAAGGAAGAAGTAGTAAATGTTACCAATGAGATTTTTGCAAGAGCGAACAATAAAGTACGCGAAATGTATTTTTTGAGCGACTTCCAAAATTCTACGGTAATGGCTGATAGTCAAAGAACTAAGCTAAAAGAAATAGACCTCAACGACTCTACTTTATTGGTGAAATTTGTTCCCTTAGCAACCAGAGAACAAAAGAATGTATATTTGACAGGGCATAAAATTTCTTCGCAAATCATTGAGCAAGGCAAACCCGTGCAAATGAAGGTAACGATTGTGAATGATGGCGAAGCGGCTGTTTCTGAGTTGGGCGTGCGCGTTAATGTGGAAGGGAAAGCTGTTGCGATTGCGAGTCATTCTGTGCCTGCGAAATCAAAACAAGAAATTACCATGACTTTTACGCCCACAGGTTCGGGTTGGCAGTCAGGCTATATTGAGTTAGACGATTATCCTATCGAGTTTGATAACAAAAGATTTTTTTCCTTTTACGTTCCTGCGCAAGAAAAAGTGTTGATTGTGGAAGGCGAGCGTTCTCCCAATTTACACATTTTATATCAAGATTTATTCGTTCAATTTCGCCCAACTTTTGTTTCTGGCAAAGAGATTTCTACCGTTCAATTTAGCGATTATCGTGCGATTGTGTTGGCAGGATTGACAGAGGTAAGTTCTGGTTTGTCAGAAAAAATGAATACCTTTTTGAAAGAAGGTGGTTCTTTGATGGTGTTTGCAGGTTCTAACGCCAACCTTAGCTCCTTAAATAGCTTTTATCAAGCTGCGGGAATTGGACAGTTTTCAGAAATGGCAACCGTACAAGGCGGCACAAAAGCAAGTAGCATTGATTTGGCACATCCTATTTTTCAAGGAGTTTTTCTCGAAAATCAAAAAAATCGCGAATTTGATGCACCCCAAGTATATCGCTATTATCCGTTTAGCTTATCTTCCAGTTCTACCGTTCAATATCGCGTCATGAGCCTTGAAAATCAATCGCCTGTGTTAATAGAATCACGCATTGGCAATGGCATTTTGTTTACCTGGACATTGTTCCCTGGTGATGCGTGGACAGATTTGCATGTAAAAACGGTGTTTGCACCTTTGATGTATCGCGCTACGCAAATGATGTGTCGCGCAAAATCCGATAATTCTAATCAAGACTTAGGCAATTATACGCCAGTTGTTGTGCGTTCTGGCAAACCCGATTTAATTAAATTGAAAGGTGAAAAAGAAGGTGAATACATTCCTGAACAATATCAACAAGGAGAAGCAACGGTGTTAAAATTTGACAAACTCAACATCAAAGAAGGAAATTACCGCATTATGCAAGGAGAAACCGAGCTAGGGCGCAGTTCTTTTAATACTTCTGATGCCGAATCTAAGCTAGAATTTACCTCCCTTGATGATTTAACAGACGCGCTTGCCGATGCAGGATTGTCCAAAATCCAAGTCTTGCGCCCCGATGCGCATAGCGTTACCCAAGCCATTTTTGTAGAAAAAGAAGGCACGCCTTTATGGAAATATTTCATTGCCGCAGGTTTACTCTTTTTGCTCCTCGAAATCTTTATTTTGAGAGTAGGCGATGGAACTTGGTTTGGTCAGAAAAAGGAGGAAGTTGCTAGTTAATTGAGGCTCATTAGCGAAAAATACTACTTATTATAAGGCAAAAAAGTTCGGAACTCTTCGAAAAGTTCCGAACTTTTTATATAGCCCCTTTGATTAACTCAAACAGTTTCTTAACGGCAAAAAATATAATTACCAAGGGTTTCATGAGCCTAATTTATTGTATGCCAGTTTGTTCCATCACTAACAAGTTGAATGGTTGTGCCTATTGCAACGGTTGTACTTGTCGTTGCATTGTCAAGATAGTAGGTAGAAATACCTACAACATCGGTACTATGGTTAACGATGATGTAAATACGACCTGTGTAGGTAGTAGCAGTAGGTAAAGTAATGCTGTTGCCTGTGGTTGTGCCATTGTAAATTATGAGGTAATCATCACCATCAAGGGTCGTGCTATTATTGGAAGTTGTAATAGCAGTTGTTTTTACAGCAATACTTCCATTAATTTGCAAAGTGTTATTTATGGTAGAAGGAGTGCCATACCCTACGGTAACTGTACCATCATCATGAATATTACCATCTGTTAAAGTTGTGCCATTCCATTTTGGAATTAGGTTAGTGGTAGTTGCACTTACTTGAGGGTCAGTTTCGGTAATAGCAAGAGAAGTAGCATTTACCCATGTTCCATTCCCACTTGCATCTGACTGTAAAATGTAGCCATTTGTTGCGCCTATGGTCATTTGGAAATTAGTTGTTTTAGTCTTTCCATTTACCTCTAATTTTTCACTAGGACTTGAGTTTCCAACGCCAACATTTCCATTTTTCAAAATGGTAAAACCATCTGCTCTATTTGTATTTCCATAGCCGACTCCTACATTAAACATTCTATCAGTGCCACTATGATAATTCGTAGCAGTAGGAGTGTAAGTTGTAGCATACATTCCTACCACAAATTCGCTATAAGAAGGGGCAGTATTGCTATTTCCAAAAACTGCACTTTCTTCCCCACTTGCCGTATTTGTATTTCCAAAAGCAGTAGCTAAATTTGCACTTGCCAAACAACTATATCCCGCAGCAAAAGAATTTGTACCAGAAGCAGTATTACTTTGATTAAAAGTAGTTGACCTAGAACCAGAAGAAGTATTAGAAAATCCCCAAGCTAATGCATCACTTCCGCTTGCAACATTATTATGCCCAAAACTAACACTATATAACCCACTTGTTGTGTTATTATTACCAGATACAATACTAGATTCTCCACTTGCTGTATTATTGCTTCCAAAAGCTGTGGCATAAAGATTACTTACTTTATTATTATAACCAAAAGCTGCACCACTTGCGCCTGTTACCTTATTGGTATTACCAGTAGCAAAAGCATATTCTGCCTCTGCATTGTTATTATAGCCTAAAGTTGCTCCGCCTTGTGCAGTAGTTGTATCTCTATATCCAATCGCTAATCCAAGATTTGCGGAAACATAAGATTGAAAACCACCTACCATAGAAGTTGTTCCTGAACTTGTTGTCGTATTTGATTGATTAAAAGCAACAGAAAAATTTCCCGCAGCAGTGTTAGATGTTCCCATTACAACCGTTCCATTTCCACTTGAAGTATTGCTAGAACCAAAAGCTGAAGCATTTGAGCCACTTGTTGTATTACTTGTACCCACAGCAGAGGCATTTGTTCCCGTTACTGTATTACTTGTACCAATATTAACATTTCCATTTACATGAAGTTTATTTGCAGGGCTAGTAGTGCCAATTCCTACATTTGTACCACTATTGTTGTAAATATTTCCTCCTGATAATGTCCAATAATTAGTGCTTGCAATGCTAGTAGCAGCTACCCAAGTACCATTTCCGCTTGCATCTGATTGTAAAACATATCCATTTGTTGCGCCATTTGTTAATTGAAAAGTAGTGGTTTTGGTTTTACCACTTACTTCTAATGCTTCTGTCGGATTTGTAACGCCAATGCCTACTGCACCATTCCCTTGCAAAGTCATAACGTGCTTTGTACCTGTAACACTTGCTGCATCAACTCCATAATTCCATAAATAAAAGTCAATCGCATTACCCGAAGCAGCACCCGAGTTATGTCTTGTTTTAAGCGTATGTAAATAGGTGGTATTATTATTATATCCAAACATAATTTGGCTACTACTTGTACTTGTGCCTGCATTTCCACTCCTTAATAATAAAGAAACAGTACTTGTATTAGAACCTGCAACGTCTAATTGAGCATAAGCCGTTGTCATACCAATTCCCACATAACCATTGTTTCTGTTAATGCAAAGTGCTTGGCTTAAAAAAGTGCCTGTATCATCATAACGATTGATGAAAAAGTTAGAACCTGCATTACTACCACTTTCCGCAGTTAAACTTTTGCCATAAGACCAACGATTAATTGCTGTTCCCGCCGAATAAGTAGCCAATTTTGTACCTGCTTCAAATCCTGTAGGAGCAACATTTTTAGTATAAGCATCAGAACCACTACTTTGAATATTTGCAGTAACACTTGCGCTATTTTGAATGTCTAATCTATTTGTAGGGGAAACCGTACCAATGCCTATGTTTGTACCATTATCATATATAATGCCATCAGTTAAAGTTGTGCCATTCCATTTTGGAATATAATTACTTGTGGTAGAACTAACTTGGGGGTCTGTTTCTGTAATTCCATAAATTTGTAATTGCTTCCAAGCAGTACCGTTCCAAAAATAAAAGCCTACTCCATTTCCATTGGTAATGCTGGCATTTGTGTTATATACCATCATTCCTTCGGTATTAGAATTACCTGCTAACCCAAAAGTATTGCCATCTGAAAGAGATACACGCGGAATTAATAAGCCCCTGTCAGTACTAGAAATGTCTAACTTGGCAGAAGCATCAGGGGATGCAGTACCAATACCAATGCTTTGTGCAATGCTA
>JBJXHA010000031.1:0-11289 GCA_046160275.1 Bacteroidia bacterium
CCCCTCACAAAAATTCCCACAGAAATTAGCAGTCAAGGAAATTGCCTTAGTTCTCTCAAAACTTATTTACAAGACCTCGAAAAAGGCAGCTTGCCGAACAATGAGGTAAAAATTGTACTCATTGGCAATGGCTCGGTGGGCAAAACGCAGGTTGCTACGCGCTTGCAGCAGCAAGAAAACTATGTATTTGCCGAAGACCATGATTCTACGCACGCGATTAAGCTCTTGCAACGGACATTAGCTTGCGATTTTCTGCCCTTTCCTTTGCAGCTCAATATGTGGGATTTTGGGGGGCAGGACATTTATCATGCCACGCATCGCTTGTTTTTGCAAACGCGGGCTTTGTTTTTGTTGGTGTGGGACATAGCAAATGAAACAAATCCTTCGCATACTTGGCAAGGAACGACCTATAAAAATGAAAAATTGGATTATTGGCTCAAATACACCGAATATTTTAGCAAAAATAGTCCCGTTTTGGTGATACAAAATAAGGTGGACAGCGAGGAAGAAGCGGAGGCAATCGCCCTGCCGCAGCCTACACAAAATGCTTTCAAAAAGCGTTTTCCTCACCTTGTTGATTTTATACAGTTGAGTGCGAAAACGGGCTACGCTTTTGAATTGTTAGAATATTTGGTGCAAGAAAGTTTTGAAGAAAATGAGCAGCTCCACAAGGATTTGATAAATAAACCTTTACCTTCGCCTTGGGTACGTTTGCGCAATCAAATTCGGGCGGAACAAGCCAAACCTGATGGTTTAAAAATGTTGTCAAAAGAAGATTTTCAAGCATGGTGCAAAGCGGAGTTAATTCCAAATTCTGCGGAAACCTTGCTACATTTTTTCCACGAAACAGGCGTATTTTATTATAATTCCAACTATTTTTCGGGGCAAATTATCCTCGACCAAATTTGGGCGATTGCTGCCATTTATAAAGTCTTGGATAAGGGAAAAGCGTATTATAAGCTCTTAAAACAGCACAAAGGCAAACTGAGCTATAAGGACATTTGCCGCATTTGGAAGGAAAACACAGACGAAGAACGGGAACTGTTTTTGAATTTTATGCTTTCTTGTGAATTGTGTTTTGAAACGACTGGCGATAATTTAGCGCGGGACTCAAGTCCCACGCTAAATTATCGCGATGAAAAACCGCCTTTAAAAGACCGCACTTTTGTTGTACCGCAATTATTGGGCGAGAAAAAGCCGCCTTATGTGGAGGAATATGTGGTTGCGCGTGGGCTGGCGCAGCAAAAAACGCAGGAATATCTCTTTTTGCCCCCTAGTTTGATACAGCGTTTTATCATCAGGGCGCATCGGTTTGCAGAAATAGCGGATATGTGGCAAAACGGTATTTTGCTGCAATATGGCAATGCGGCAGTAGTTGTTGAGGCAGTGTATGACACAAGTCCGCAACTTATCGCGCATTATAACAAAGCCGCTGAGCAGGAATTGTTACCTGCGATTTGGGAGGAAATCAAAAAATTAGAAACAGGTGAGAAATGCCCAAGCCCAGAACAGCATACAGGCGAATTTGATGCACGGAAGTTTGGTTTTGAGCGATTGCAGGGAAAAAATATGCCCAAACAGCAGCAAATCAACAAAACCGCAATAGAAACGCATTTGCAAAACGGTGAGTTAGGGGAAGCAATTGCTTTGTTTTTGAGTTATGCACGAAAACACACACCTGATTTGGTAGCGGAAATTACCTTACATTCTGCGCGTTTTAAGGCGAATGAAGAGGCATCTCGTAAAGGAACGATTTCGCACACAGAGTATAAGTTGGAATGGAGTCGAATTAGTGATGCGTTGTTGGCACTTTTGTTTTAAAAAAATGACATTTTTACACAGTTCACTTTCCTTAATGTTACTTTGGATAAGTACTCGGTAAAAATTAGTTTATGCTAATATTTACACCTAAAGCATTGACAATAAGCAAGTTAATATCATTTTCCATTACTTGTATTGAGCTTGCCGAAATCTCAATTATTCATTATCCATTACTTATTACGCTGTAAATTAAGTTTTATTGTATTTTTTCGTAGTTGTCATATTGGAAATATCTTATCACGCAATGTGTTCAAGCTAGATTTGATAAGATGCTTACAGCATGACCAGCCCGCAAAAACAGTAGAAATTTTTCTTTACACTGTACTTATTTCTAGCAAATATTAGATACAATTTTTCACTATTCATTATTTACTTCTTTTTTCTATGTTACAAGTTAAAACATTTACTTTCAACGATTTTCAAGAAAATACATATCTTTTGTATGATGACACAAAGGAGGCAATTATTATTGATGCAGGTTGTTATTATCCGCAGGAGGAGCAGTTATTAAAGGATTTTGTGGCGGCAAGGGAATTAAAAGTGCTTGCGTTGGTGAACACGCATGGGCATATTGACCATGTTTGGGGAAATGCTGCGATGTTGGCACATTATCAAGTACCCTTAATTGCGCATGAGGGTTTTGAAGAAGAAGTAGAAGGAAGCAAGGTATTTTTAAAGCAATATGAACAATATGGTTTTGTCTTAAAACCTTTTGCATCGCCTAGTCGCTTCGTAAAAGAAGGAGATGAAATTAGCTTTGGCAACACGAAATTATCGGTGTTATTTACGCCAGGTCATTCGCCACATCATTTGTCTTTTTTTGACAAAGAAAGTAATAGTTTATTTTCAGGCGATGTCTTGTTTAGAGATGGAATCGGAAGATGGGACTTTAGGGGAGGAAATTATGACACTTTATTGACCTCGATTAAAGAAATATTGCTGCCCTTAGGCGATGAAGTAAAGGTGTATGCGGGACACAATGAAGCGACAACGATAGGGAGAGAGCGAAAAATGAACCCTTATTTGAGGTAGGGATTGTGTTTAAGAAATGTATATGTAAAAAGTTCTGAACTCTTCGAAGAGTTCAGAACTTTTTAAGCAGCCCCTTTTTAGCCTACAACACATTCAAACGATTCATTAACTCTTGTTTATTTGCGCGGCTTATCGGAATAATAGTATTTCCGATGGCTACGCTATTTTCTTCAATGTCAATGATTTTGTGTAGGTTGATGATATAAGAACGATGTACGCGCAGAAACATATTTTTATGCAGTCTTTCGGCAATATTTTTCATGGTAGCATATACAATCAGGCTTTCTTTCGTAGTGCATATTTTTACATAATCGCCCACGTTTTCGATGTATAAAATATCATCAAAGAGCAAACGAATGTGCCTACCTTCGACTTTTACATAAATATCTTTGTCATTGTCAACACCTGTGGTTTGTTCGTTGCTCTCACTTTGCGTATTTTTACTCACCATAATATTGTCTATTGTTTGAGAAAAACGCGGCAGTGTTACAGGCTTTTTCAAATAATCAAATACATGGTATTGATACGCGTCATAAGCGTATTCAGTTTTAGAAGTCGTCAGAATCACAAGCGGTTGATAAGGCAACTCATTGAGCAGCTCAAGCCCCGTCATTTCTGGCATTTCCACATCCAGAAAAAGCACATCAATCTCTTCTTCATTGAGCATTTTTAAGGCATCTTGTGCATTTTCACAAGCCCCAATTACTTCTAATTCAGGTCTTTTGGCACACAACTGCATGAGCGATTTTCTCGCCATAAGTACATCATCAACGATTAAACATTTTAGTTTCATGGGATTTGTGCTTTTAATGCTTCACATTGTTGAATAATTACTTCTTTTTTGGCAGCGATTTCCGCACAGATGCTTTGCACCGTAGAAAGGAGTTCCGCTTGGCTTGTTTCGGGTTTTGCGGCAATGCCTTCTAGTGCCAATAGGCTTTTTTCGAGAGAAGTCAAGCCGACCATTGCCGTAGTAGGCTTTAATTGATGCGCCAATTTTGCCAGTTTTTGCGTTTGATGTTGTTCTGCATACAATTGTAAATTATCAAATTCAGGCAACATTTCTTGTATAAACGTTTCAAACATAGAAAAGGCATATCCATAATCCTCCGCATAAAGTTCCTTTAAATAAGCCACATCTAATTGCGCATGATATTCAAAGGCTTTTTCATCTTCCGTTTGCGCAGACTCAATGTTAGCGGAAGCGGCTACGAGGTGTAGATTTAATTTATCAAATAACTGCTGTGGGGTAAAAGGCTTGGAAATATAATCGTTCATTCCTACCTCAAATGCCTTATTTTTTTGGTCAAGCATTGCGGAGGCAGTCAAGGCAATTATGGGCGTTTGATTGTTGAGGTTTTGCGTACTTCTAATATTCAAAGTAGCTTCATAGCCGTTCATATTGGGCATTTGAATGTCCATCAAAATCAAATCATATTTCTTTTGCCCTACCTTTCTAATCGCTTCTAAGCCATCAATTGCCACATCAAACTGAATCTTTTTCTTTTCGAGCAAAGAACCTAAGTACTTTCTATTCATAATGTTATCTTCCACGACTAGAAAATACGCCCCCGAAAAATCTTGGGTATTCAAAGAAATAGGTTGCTCTTGTGTTTGCGGGTTTTCATTGCTTTGTTCGAAAGGAAGCACAAAGGCAAAACAAGAACCTTCTCCTTTTTTGCTCGTAACAGAAATAATTCCGCCTTGTAAATCCACCAATTCTTTCACAATAGAAAGCCCCAAGCCCGTTCCTTTGTATTTTGCTCCTTTTTCATCTTGCACCTGCTTGAATTTTTGGAAAATAAGCGGTAATTGGTCTTCCGAAATTCCAATTCCTGTATCCGTTATCTTAAATTCAATCCAGATTTTATCCGTTTCCTTCTTCAATTGCCTTACCGAAATGGTAATCAATCCTTCTTCGGTAAATTTATCTGCATTACCGAGTAAATTCATCAAAATTTGATGAATCGTAGTTTCATCACCTATATAAAAACCCTTGATGCGCGAGTCAATCATTGCCTCCACTTCAATCGGTCTTCCTTCCAATTTCATCTGAAAAGTCTTTTGCAAAGTGCTAACAATGCCAATCAAATCAAAAGGTCGGTAGTTTAGTTCAATTTTTCCTGCCTCAATTTTTGCCATATCCAAAATATTAGAAATCAAAGAATGAAGGAAATTTGCAGAGTTGTTGAGAATGTCAATGTATTCTTTTTGTTCGGTGCTAGGGCGTGTATCATAGAGCAAATGCGACATTCCGATAATTGCATTTAAGGGCGTGCGAATTTCATGGCTCATGTTTGCGAGGAACTGCTGCTCAGTTTGGCGTGCATTTTCGGCTACTTGCTTGGCAAGCGCGAGTTTTTCCTCTAAGTTTTTCCGTTCTGTCAAGTTATAATGAATCCCAATCGAGCCTTTTATCTTGCCTCTTTCATCATAAATAGGTGCGCCGCTAATCAATACCCATACCCAATTTCCGTTTTTATGAATCAAAGGAATTTCATAAGTACCCGCTTTGCCCGTAACTCTATCAACGGATTGTTGCGCCAAAATCGTTTGATATTCAAGCGGAACAAAAAGTTTTAAAGCATCTTTGCCTATCAACTCATTGGCTTGATACCCTACTAATTCGCAGAAACGCGGAAAAGGGCGAATAATTTTCCCTTCATTGTCCACTTCTAGCAAGCCCAGCTCCATGTTTTCGATAATGCTACGGTATTTTTCTTCGCTATATTTTAATTTTTCTTCCGCTAATTTTCGCTCCGTAATGTCTTCTTCTATTGCAAAAAAGTTTGTTAGCACTCCTTTTTTACTAAAAACAGGTTGCGCCATAATACTTATCCAATAAGGTCGTTTGTCTTTGGTATAATTCACGATTTCGCATTGAAAAGGCTCGGCTTTTCTGATTTTTTCGCGCAAATACGCAACGGTTTCAGGGTTTGTTTCCTCTCCTTGCAAAATCATACCGGGGCGAAGTTTGATAATTTCGCTCAACACATACCCCGTCAGCTTTTCAAACGCCTTATTTACCCATTCAATTTCTCCTATTGCATCAGTAATTATCACAGGGTTAAAAGTTTCCTGCACAATCATCGAGAGCTTAGAGAGTTCATTTTTTTGAAATTTTACCGTTTTGAGCAAGTGCTGTGTATCTTGGTTGGCAATTTCTTGGGTTTTCAAGATATGCAGCAAATCAATGATAGCATCATGCACTGCAAAATCAGACAGGGTTAAACCATTCTCAGTCAATTCCTCAATGTTGTGAAACCAAGGTGAGCCGAGAAACAAGAGTTGTTCTGTTTCTTTAAGCAACAAAAACTCCCCCCTTAACATAATGGGATTATCTTTTTTTAGCGTAAGCACCACCACCTGCTTTACATATTCTGTCACCGTTGTAAAATCAAAAGCAGCAATAGAGGGACGACTAAAAGTTAGGCAATCTTCCGCTTTTTGGAAAAGCGTATGTGGGCAAAGTTTTTTCAAACTTCTGCCCACATATTCAATTTTCATCTGCCGATTAAACAGAATGAGAAAAGGGAAAATATCTTCAAATTGTGCAATAGAAAAAGAGAGCGTTGATTGCATTGCCTTATTTGTACCAAGTTAATTTAAAAATTTCATGAGAATTGCCTTCTATACGACTTTGCAACAATTCAATACTTACTTCTGTATCAAAAAACTTACCTAAACCTTGCAATAAGCCTCTAACAAATTCTTGCAAACCCTCTCTTTTAGAATAGTAATGCACATGAACACTGTTTTCTGTGATGTCCGAGATTTTGAACTCAGGAGGGGTAAGTTTGGGATAAATGAGCATAATGCGGTTATGAAAATTGGGCAAGTTGAGCATAAACTCTTTCAGGTTGTTCCCGCCCGAATTCATCAACGCACCATATTTTAGCTTAGAAGTATCCAATATCCAAAATTCGCCAAAAGCAACTAACACCTCCCCTACCGAAATTTTTAAAATCTCGGAAGCGGCAACGGCTAATTGATAAGTTAAGGCATCATCATAAGGCTCATTGCTAATGAAATAGTCCACGTCAATGCCACTTTTGGCTTTGACTTCTTCCCATGTTTCTTCTGAAAAATTTTGGGTGATAAGGTCTTGAATTGCTTTGTTTACAATACCGTACATAATGTTATTCGATATAAAATGATATGCAAATTAACAAAAAAAAATTGAGATTAATGCCATGTAAAGAGAAGTATAGCGGTTTCCTATGTTTTAACAATGATTTGAAGATGTAATAAATAATAGGATACTAACATGGTTTTGAATGTAATAAACTTGTTTTTTTGGTGGAAATATTGGAAAACTTTCTAAAATAAACTTCAAAAATACTTTTACTTTCAATAAATATCCTAAAAATGCATAATAAATCCTTAGATAAATGGTTGCCTTTCTTCGATAAACGAATCAAGTTCAATTTGTCATTTCAAAAACCGTAGAAATCTCCCTTTTATCTTGAAAAAGATGCCATTCATCGAAATCCTCCCAAAAGAGCTAAATCTCCATGTAATTTTGTGCTATATATTAAATCAAAACCAACCGTCACACAATTATACTTGATGTTATGATGAAATTATTACTAAACCAAATCAACCAAATGGACATGGCGAATCAAGGCTTTTTTACGATATTTCAAGGCTGTGAAGGTATTTTCAAAAGCCTAGTAATGAAGATCATTCACTTTTTTGAAATGATTAGTATTCAGTTACTTCCTTTATTTGTAAGTTCAAAAAATACGACACCTTCTGTTGCGCAACCTTCAGAATTTGAACAAATTCAATCCGTGATTGATTTTATCAAAGAAGGGGTGATATTACTAGATGAAGCAGGCATTATTCTTTGTATGAATCGTTTTGCAGAAAGTTTGTGGGAAACTCCCATCTCTCACCTAATTGGTAAAAACATTCAAACCCTTATCCAAACTCAATCATGGGCTACTTTTGAGGAACAATGGAAATTGCGCGATTCACCACCGAGAATTTTTCAAATTTGTGGGCAAAAACCCAATCAAATGCCTTTGCATTTGGAAATTGTGCTTCAAAAACCTCAAATTGGCAAGGGTAACTATTATGTGCTCAATGTGCATGACATTAGTTCGCAAAAGAAAACAGAAACGGAACTTACCGAGAAAAAAGCGGAATTAGATACCTTAATTTATAAACTTTCGCATGATTTGAAGGGACCTCTTTCTTCTATTTTAGGTTTAATTCATTTGACGAATTTTGAGGGAGTAGGCGAAAAAGAAATCAAGCAATATGTGAATTTGATGGAAAAAAGTGCCTGTAAATTAGATGCAACCTTAAATGAGTTAATTTTTTTCAATGAAATTTGCGCACGCCCTATTTTGAATAATACTTTTTCTATGCCTGATTTAATTCAAAAGGCGATAGAAGAAGTGTCAAGTATGGAAGATTGTCAGAACATCCATTTTGAGATAAATGTAGAAAAAGAGGCTAATGAATTGTGTTCAGATGCGAATTTATTAAAAAATATTTTATATAACTTGATAGCCAATGCTGTAAAGTACAGAAAAGGAAGCGTAAATGATTATGTAAAGATTTTTGTAGAAAAAGGAGATAATTCTTTTGAAATACATGTTGCAGACAATGGGCAAGGAATAGCTAAGGAGATTCAAGATAAGGTATTTAATATGTTTTATCGTGGAAATACTTTATCGCAAGGCAGTGGTTTGGGCTTATTTTTGGTAAAACAAAGTGTAGAAAAATTGAGTGGAAAAGTTGTTATGCAAAGTGAACAAGGCAAGGGTACTAAGGTGCTTATGCAGCTACCTTTGTGTTGAATTTATTTACCCAAAAAAGGTCATACAAGCAAGGAGGCGCACTTTTCGAAGATGCGCCTCCTTTTTTGCAAAGAAATTTCATAAATGGTTTGATTTTTTAGAATAAATATTGTACTTTTGAACAGAATTTTGATTCTATGCCTTTGCCACTCATCATTTTTATTCTTGATGTATGTATAAATTGTTACAAAAATTTACCCATATAACAGTTACCATTAAAAAAATGCCTACATTAAATAGCCATAGACGAATATTTCACAAATTAAGCGTAAGCTAAACCTTACCTTATTTATGATTTTATTATTATATATTATTGAAGTGAAATTTATTTCATCACCCATTTTTTTATTATCTTTATGCAAAAACAGTTTTTTACCTTGCTTATCTGTTGTTTTTTAACAACATGGGTAAATGCACAACAAACAAATGTGCGTTTCACGGAGCGATTGGTGAAGGAAATTCAGTCTTCACAGCCTAACGACTATCTACAAGTATTGATTTTGATGAAAGAGCAAGCAAACACGGAGGAATTAAGCCAACGTTTGTATGCCAGTAACGCTTCTCTTTCGCAACGCTCACAAGAAGTAATTTCGTTACTTCAAAACACAGCAGCGTTATCTCAAAAAGAATTACTTGCCGATTTACGCAATGGTAAGTCAAGCGGAAAAGTTAAATTTTTTGATGCCTATTGGATTACCAATTTGGTGGTTGCTTCTGTAAAAAGAGATTATTTGTATGAATTACAAAACCGTACAGACTTGATGACCATTGATTTAGATGGTTTTTTAAAATTAGATGCTGTTACACAGTCTGAAAAAGTAGCCAAATCACAGGCAAACTCTAGCGAAGCAGGTGCTTGTATTATCAATGCAAAACCACTTTGGGCACTGGGTTTTACAGGTTGCGGCAGAACCGTAATGGGCATGGATACAGGCGTTGATGGTACGCACCCCGCCCTTTCTAGTCGTTGGAAAGGGAATTTTGTTCCTTCTTCGCAGGCTTGGCTTGACCAAATGACTTCGCCTTTTACTTCTTCTCCAACAGACTGCGATGGCCATGGTACGCATACCGTAGGAACAATGGTAGGCTTAGATGCTGCAAATAATGATACGATTGGGATTGCCTTTGGCGCACAATGGATGGCGGCTCAAACGATTTGTTCTAGCCCTCACACAAGCTTTTCTATTGCAGCTTTTCAATGGGCAATAAACCCTGACAATAACGCATCTACTACGGCTGACCGCCCTGATGTAATCAATTGTAGTTGGTATGACCCCAATACAACTGCTTGTGATGTCACTTATCAAACAACCTTGACGAATGTGGAAGCAGCAGGTATCGCAGTGGTATTTTCAGCAGGAAACGCAGGATCTGGAGTTTCAACTATCACCTATCCTAAAAGTATTAATGTAAGTTTGACGAATACTTTTACCGTTGCCAATGTAAATGCACAAACTTGTGGTGGAGTTTATACGATCGCAAGTTCTTCTAGTCGTGGTCCTTCGGATTGTGGTGGTGTAGGTTCTTTAAATATCAAACCTGAAGTTTCTGCCCCAGGTACATCAGTTCGCTCTTCTTATGTAGGTGGTGGCTATGCTTACTTAACGGGAACGTCTATGGCTGCGCCTCATGTTGCAGGTGCAATTGCTTTGTTAAAAGAGGCTTACCCTAACCACACAGGCGAGCAAATTAAATTAGCCTTGTATAATACTTGTGTGGATATGGGGGCTGTGGGCGAAGATAATACGTATGGTATGGGCATGATTGATGTATATGCAGCGTATCAATATTTGCAGACAAATGCAACTAGTTCTTTTTACCAACCTCACGCGCCTTGTGATATGCGTTGTTCTGGACTTACTACCCTTACAGGTTGTTCGGGTTCTTTCTCTGATGGCAGTGGTTCTTTCCTATATCCAAACTATGCAAACTGTAAGTGGTTGATTTCTACCCCAGCAGGTACTGCACCTACGCTTAGTTTCTCCGCTTTTGATCTTGAGTCAGGGTACGACTATGTATATGTATATGATGGTCCAGATTCCTTGTCTCCTTTATTGGGAAGTTTTACAGGTGCTTCGATTCCTGCGGCAGTTACAGCTTCTGGTAACAATATGTTTGTGAGATTTACTTCAGATTATATTGTGAGAGATAATGGATTCGTAGCGAATTACTCTGCCGCCCCTAAACCTGTCATTACGGGACCATCTGCTACTTGTTATGGAACTGCTGGCGTTTTAACTGCGAGTTCAACAGGTTGTAGCTCTTGTACTTATTCTTGGAACCTAAGTCCAACGAATACAACTGCTACCCATTTGGCTACGGCAACAGGGAATTATACTGTGAGCATGAGCAATGTGTGCGGAACCGTTGCCTCTAGCCCCTTTCCTTTTACCATCAACAAACTCCCTGTTGTTAGTGCTGGAATTGATAAAACCGCTTGTCAAGGCACAGCAACTTCTATCGGTGGCGTGGCAACTGCAGGGATTTCTTATGTATGGTCTCCCACCACAGGCTTGAGTAATCCAAGTATTTCTAATCCAACTGCTACGCCTACTACGACTACTACTTATTATGTAACTGCTATTAACACGACTACGGGTTGTTACAAACAAGACACCATGAAGTT
>JBJXHA010000032.1:0-9265 GCA_046160275.1 Bacteroidia bacterium
TTTTTCTTATACAAATATCATGACCGTAAAAGAACGAATCGCTTATGCCCGTAAGACGGCGGCTACTGTACTTGACCTTGGCAACTGCGGACTGACAGAAGTGCCTGACCTAAGCGGGCTACCTTGCTTGGCTGCCCTAAACTTAGGAACTTGGTACTATGAATACAATGCCTCTACAGCAGACTGGGGATATAAAAAAACACAGAATATAGGGAAACAAAATCGAATCGCAGATTTAACTGGAATAGAAGTGTTGAGTGATAGTTTAGAAAGTCTTTCTTTTTCTAGCAATCAAGTCAGCGATATTTCACCTTTGGAGAAATTAACCGCTTTAACGTATCTCTATTTTTCTTACAATCAAGTCAGCGATATTTCACCTTTGGAGAAATTAACCGCTTTAACTCAACTCGATTTTTCTCGCAATCAAGTCAGCGATATTTCACCTTTGGAGAAATTAACCGCTTTAACGAATCTCTATTTTTCTAACAATCAAGTCAGCGATATTTCACCTTTGGAGAAATTAACCGCTTTAACGAATCTCGATTTTTCTGAAAATCAAGTCAGCGATATTTCACCTTTGGAGAAATTAACCGCTTTAACGGTACTCAATTTTTATCTCAATCAAGTGAGCGATATTTCACCTTTGGAGAAATTAACCGCTTTAACGATACTCGATTTTTCTCTCAATCAAGTGAGCGATATTTCACCTTTGGAGAAATTAACCGCTTTAACTCAACTCTATTTTTCTAGCAATCAAGTCAGCGATATTTCGCCTTTGGAGCAATTAACCGCTTTAACGAGACTCTATTTTTCTAGCAATCAAGTGAGCGATATTTCACCTTTGGAGAAATTAAACGCTTTAACGAATCTCTATTTTTCTAGCAATCAAGTCAGCGATATTTCACCTTTGGAGAAATTGATTCAAGCAGGTTTAGCTGTAAAATGGTCTAGTTATTCATGGAAAGATGATGGTATTTATTTAGAGGCTAATCCCCTTACACACCCGCCTGTGGAGGTTGTGAAACAAGGCAATGCTGCGGTTTTGGCTTGGTTTGCGGAGGTGGAGGAAGAAGTGTATTTTCAGGAAGCACGTGTATTGTTATTGGGCGAAGGGGGGCATGGTAAGACGAGTCTTTTAACAAAACTCAAAGATGCGTCATTTCCTTTGCCCAAAGATCATGAACAAACGCGGGCAATTGATGTTTGTGAATGGAAGACAATTGAGAGCAGTGCAGGGCGGGAAATTGCGGTAAAGGTATGGGATTTTGGTGGGCAGGACATTTATCAGGCTACACATCCTTTTTTCTTTTCGGAAAATGTGGTCTATGTATTGGTACATGATACGCGTGGAGGGGAAAGTAATTATCTGCACAATCCGCAGTTTACCTATTGGCTAGAAACGGCAAAGTTGTATGGTGGAGGGGACGAAGCAGGGAAAAGTCATTTGCTTATCTTTCAAAATGAGCGCAATGATACGCACAAAGAAATGAATCTCAAAGAAATTGTGGGGCAATTTCCTGCTACTTATCCCCGTAAATTCGCGGTAAATTTGGCAAAATTAAATGCTACCCATCAACCTAGCGATTGGTCGGCGTTTCAGAAGGTATTAAAGGAATGTATTGAGCAGTTGCCGCATTTACAACAACCGAGTTCGCGGCGTTGGCTACAAGTCAAAGAGAAATTGGAGGAATTGGCAAAAGCGGGCAAACCTTATATTAGCTATGAAGATTATCTCAATGACATTTGCGCACCGCTTGACATGGACGAAGACAATGCGAAACTGTGTAGTTTGGTGCTACATTCTTTGGGGGTCTGTTTGCATTTTCAAGATAAGGAAGAACTCCATGAAATGTTGATTTTGGAGAAATCTTGGGCAACGAAGGCGGTGTATAAATTTTTTGATGACAAAACCGTAAAACAGACGCAACAAGGCAAAATGACCAAAGCGGATAGGGATAGGTTGTGGGCTGAAACGCAATATAAGCACCACAAACCCAAGCTGTTAAGCCTGATGCAGCGTTTTGAATTGTGTTATCCTTTGAATGAGGAAGATTATTTGATTCCGCAACTGCTGCCTGCCAATCCTCCGACTTATGAAGCTCCTGCTGTTTATCGCTTACGCCTGCAATATCATTATCATTTTTTGCCCAAAGACATTATTAGTCGCATCATTGTGCGCTTGTATAAATTGATTGCGAAAAATAAAGAAGGGGAAGCAATACAATGGGCATCGGGGGTGATGTTACATGAAAAAGGCAGTTTTGCCCTCATCAATAATCTGTATATAGAGCGCGTCATTGACATACAAGTCAGCGGAGATAGCGCCAAAGATTTGTTACAAATCATTCTGTATCAAATAGATGATTTGCATGACAGTTATAAAAACCGTAGTGGTAAAACGGGCTTGCAGGTAGAGAAAATGATTCCTTGTACTTGTAAATGTAAGGGGCAAAAATTGTGGAGTTATGAAGAATTAACGGTGGCGGTGCAAGAGCGTATTTCCCAACTTTTTTGTCATAAGGGAAGAACCTATATTGCCCCTTTACAACTGTTAGAAGGAACATTTAAGTCGCCTTTGGTGCAAGATTTATATAGGGCGGTAGCTAAGGGAAATATAAAATCGGTATTGGCGAAGTTGATAGAAATGCAGCCTTCAGAAAAGGATTTCAAGTTGTTATTAGCGCAGATTACTGCTGTTGAAGAAGAGAAAATCAAGGGGATTTTGCCTTATGAAAAATATTCATTAGAGAAAACGCGCATCACAGATGCTTTATTAACGATGATTCAAGGGTTGGAAGAAGGGGATAAAGTGGAGTGGACTTTCTAAAACGGTACGCAACGCTACGAAGAGTGGCGAACCGATTTAGAAAGACCACTATCAAATTAATTTCATTATTTAGGGTGGGAATTCATTCCCGCCCTAAATAATGAAACACCCACCTACCCTCTTGTTCCTGCGCCTCTTACGGGTTTTTTGCCTGATAGAACTTCATCTACCAAACCATATTCTTTTGCTTCTTCTGCGGTCATCCAGCAATCGCGGTCAGAGTCAGCCCACACTTTTTCGTAAGTTTGTCCGCTATGATTTGCGATAATCATGTACAATTCTTTTTTTAATTTTTGAATTTCGGTATGTACGATTTCAATGTCAGAAGCTTGTCCTCTTGCGCCACCTAAAGGTTGGTGAATCATAATGCGAGAGTGAGACAAAGCAGAGCGTTTGCCTTCAGAACCTGCACATTGCAATACTGCACCCATAGAAGCCGCCATTCCCACACATACCGTAGCTATGTCTGGGCTAACTAATTGCATCGTATCATAAATTCCCAACCCATCATACACAGAACCGCCTGGAGAATTGATGTACATATAAATATCTTTCGATGCGTCAAGTGATTGTAAGAACAACAATTGCGCGCTTACTACATTTGCCACATAAGAGTCAATCCCTGTACCCAAGAAAATAATCCTATCCATCATCAAACGCGAAAAAACGTCCATTTGCGCAACGTTCAATTTACGTTCTTCAATAATGTAAGGAGTCATATTTTCAATACTACCATTTACACTTGCAACGTAATCTTGCATCACCAAGCTGTTAATCCCTGCGTGCTTAGTGGCATATTTGTGAAATTCATTTTGTGGAAACATATAAACAATGAAGAATGAATAGTGAATAATGCTAATTTTCTTAACTTTCAGGCAATCAACAGCATCGTGCGCCATTAATAAACGCCACAAAATGCCAATGAATCCCTAAAAATAACGAATTTAAAAAACTGCGTGTTCTTGATGGCAAAAATGGCAGCTTTTTTCTTACGCTCAAAAGTATTGCCAATTCCCAAACTACCGACATTTTGTCAGTAATGACCTGCGTTATTTCCAAATCAAGTCGAGCGCTTGGTCTAAATTCTTGGGAAGTTCGCTAATGAGAGGAATGGTTTGTGTGAGGCTCTTTTTGTTTCTAAAAAAGCAATACAGTTGGAAATAATAATCAGTATAAAATTGATTTCGTAGAAAATAAGCGTTATTAACTGTATAGAGATAGCGATTTTTATGAAAAACACTCCCCTCTTTGAGCAGTTCCCCTAATTGATTTTCGCAAGTTTGGGTAACTTCTGCTGACAAAAGCAAGTTGTTGTACTGAATTTTTTCTTTTGAATGAATGATACATTTATAAATTCGTTCATTCAAATTTTTGTGCGCAATTGCCTTATTTTCATCTAAATGCCCTGTGGTTTGCGCAAAAGCAATTGCACCCCAGTTACCAATTACATCGGCAAAAGCCTCTTCTATTTCATAAGGAATTTCATGCCCTAGATTCTCCAAATGGGCATGAAAGGCTTCGTGTAACACCACAAACGCAAGTGCCTCATAAGAATAAGATAGCAATTCGTTGCTTAATTCCGTCTGAGAAGTACCCGCCGTTTTATATAATAAAGTATGATAGCCCATTTCCCTTAATTCGGCTTGTTTTTGTTGCGCGGCACTTTCATCTCTCGCAAAATATAAGTAATCGGGGAAATTGGGAGGACTTGCAATTTTGTCAGGCAAAGAAACATATAAAAAGCAATTTAGCTTATTGTCCTCTGCCCATTCTTGGTAAAAATTATCTCCTACCTGTAAACCTAATTGTTCTTGGGCAAAAAGGCTGATTTTAGCGATAAATTCGCGTTTTTGCTCTACACCTTCAGTGGAGGGCGGTTGTAATAGATGAGTAGAAAATGCGTGTTTTGGCAGCAACAAAGCAGAAAATAAGCCTGTGGAGGCAATAGATAAAAACGACCGACGTGATAGGTTCATATTTTAATAAAAAGAATCATAAAAAAAGAGGATATTAAGTAACAACGAAAAACGAATTATTATCTCTAATAACAATTCATTTTCAATAAGTTCACCTATGCATTATGCCTGAAAACGGTTTCAGTTAAATAAAAGTCGAGAAAACAGCAAGTAATAGCAGAAAACGATACCCTTTGCTATGCTGTGTTCAACAAATATACAACAGATTATAAAGTTATGCAAAAAGGGAAATCATGTCATTTAAGTAATTTGTGTTAGAATTTAGGCAAATTTTCTGCTTTTTATGAAAAATCTTGTTATAACCACAACATTTTGGCATTTCTGCGTAATACTTTTTCAGTTACCTTGTTGATGTATTGTATTTTTTCTTCGGTATGGTTTGCCGATAAAATAGTAACTGCATCTTGCCAAACTTCTTCGCGCCAAGCATTAATTAATTGAGAAACAAGCCATTCGTCAGTTCTCCCCATCAATTTATCTAACCAATCATACAAAGGATTTTCCAGCTCAATTACTTCATCTTGCACTTTATCTATGGTAGCTGCAATTACCTCATTTACTTTGGCATAATCTCGGTAGCGAAGTTCTTTCTCCTCCTCTGTCAAACCTTGCCATTCATCTTCCAATAGCTCGACTAACACCAACACCAAATCATAATTGATGTGGCTATTTACTCCCGTTAATAGCAGTTGATACACATTTAGGCTACGATGTTGTGCCGAAGTGTGTGTGTCAGCCCAAACGAGTGGTGCAGTTTGCTTGTTTTCATATTGTTCTAAGGCAATAAAATAATAATCAGCGAAACGCTCTAATAAAATATGCACCCAATTGGCATCCAAAAAGGCGGTATCTGCCAAAGCATTGTGCATATTTTGTGTCATCAACCGATAACAATTTAAAAAAACATGGCGTTTGTCTTGGTTTTCTTTCCAAGTGTTAACTTGCGCTTCCATTTTGGCAAGTACAGAAGTAGATGGTAATTGTGTCATATCGCGCTCAAATGGGTGAAGTGAAATAAAAATGTCTGCTTTAATTAAAAAGCAGACATAAAGGTAACTCGTTTTTTGTATAAAACCAAAAATAAATTAATAATTTACAGGTTGGCTCGCCACTAAGCGATGATTTCGGTCGCCAAAACCTTTATAATAAACTAAAATCGTATAAAAATTTTCTTCTTCCATTCTCTCCCCTTCAATGAGCGTTTCATTTACCTGCTTGGTTATTGGATTTCTGACCACATATTGATAATCGTAAAAACCTTGTTTAAGAGGAATTGTGGCTTCATATTGACGCAGTTCTTCATTATAAATAAGAGAATTTATGGGGTTGTATGTCCAACCTGAAAAACCGCCATTTACATATACTTCTAAATCGTCATATTTTCCATCAGGCACTTTTAGGGTAAAATGGCAATGAACATAATCTGCCTCGTAATCTCTATACTGTGCATCATCACTTTCGACAATGTAACCGCCATTAAAATCTTGTAGGGCAGCAAATTTATTCGTCAATCTAGGATGCTCTTTGGGTAGATAGGCATTCCAACCTGTGTCAGTCAAGACAAACTCTTGCATTCCAAAATTGAGCAATTTGGTGTTTCTTGTATCTATTCGGCGAAATTCATTGCCTGTAGGAAACAAATCTTTCAAGGGAGGAACACGATACTCAAAACGCCCACCTTTATTGAAGGTAGCATTTAGCGTAACGGTATTGTCCCAGCGTCCGTTTTGCATCAGCACCACTTTCAAATCCCAGTTGGGGTTGGTAATAGGAAGTTGGGCATTGTTAATGATTTCAAAATTAAACTTTTGCAGGCGCACGCGAAAACCTCTTGCGGGCAAATCAAATAATTGCGGGACAACTTGCAAACGTTGTTCAGCTACTACGAACCTGCGGGTAAAAACAAGGTCGTTTTCATCGCTGTTTTGATATACACGCAATAAATAATTCCCACTCATTTTAAAAGATTCGCCTTCTTCGGGAAATTGGATTTGATAATGCAAATAAGGCACGCGCGTTCCCGAAGAACGAGTATAATCGCTGATAAGTTTATCTATGTTTCCTTCATAAAACTCAATTGGCATGAGGTTTGACGGCTGCCAATCGGCATCGCAACTCAAAATATCCATTCTAAAATTTTCGCTACTACTTTCAAAATCACCTAATTGGTCGAAGGAAAGTGTAAGTTTTTCGCCTATTCCTACGGTTGTCATCGGATAAGCATTTTCAAATTCTCCAGCAAAAAAGCGAACAGTGGCAATGTTTTTGAGATAGGTTTGGTTATCGTATAGCAAATCTTGCGCAAAGGCTTGTGTTTGAAGTGCGATGTAACACAATAAAAGAAGATATTTCATAAAAAAACGTTTTACCAAAGGTGGTTTGAGAGAATTGACAAATTACGTGCTGAATTTCAAAAAATGCAAGAGATTAATTTTTCTCTCAAAACTTTCCCTTAATTTATGTAATATAATTGTTAGAATTTATGTTTTTTATAATCGAATAATACGTAATTTTGTAGAAACATAAGCTCTCTATTCATTGCTTCTAACTTATATCTTCAACTTAAATGTATATTATGAAATGTATTATTAGCGCATTTGCCGTCTTCACACTTTGTTTTTCTATTGGGGTTGCCCAAAACTCATCAACCAGCAGTACAACAGTTTCTCCTGTAAAAGAGCAAAATTTGGTACTTGTGGAGGGAGGTGAATTTGAAATGGGCGCAAAAGAGTCTGACGAAGACACTCGTCCTGTTCATTCTGTAAAGGTGGCTTCTTTTCAAATGTCAAAATATGAAGTAACAGTAGCCGAATATCGCGCGTTTTGCCAAGCAACAGGCCACACAATGCCTGCTCCTCCTGCCTGGGGTTGGCGCGACAGTCATCCAATGGTAAATGTAACTTGGTGGGACGCTTGTTCCTATTGTTTATGGCTTTCTAGGGTAAGTGGCAAGAAATTTCGCCTACCAACAGAAGCAGAATGGGAATATGCGGCAAAAGGAGGCAAGAAAAGCCAAAAATTTCAATATTGTGGCGCAAATAATGCCAATGAAGTGGCTTGGAACATGGCAAATGCCGTAGAAGCAAGTACACAAGGAATTGGGCAACTTAAGGCGAATGAATTAGGTTTGTATGATATGGGCGGAAATGCTTGGGAATGGTGTAGCGATTACTTCTCTTCAGAATACTATGCAAATAGTCCTTCTGAAAATCCCAAAGGACCTGAAAAGGGCTTATTGCACGTCATTCGTGGAGGAAGTTGGTTTGATGGTTCAACTCAAAGTACTCCTTATTTTCGTAGAAATGGCTCACCTGCCGATTTAATTGGAAATATGGGTTTTCGAGTGGTGTGTGAGTTGTAATGTTAAATAAACATCGAAAAGGTAGGTTCAACATGGGCGTTGAACCTACCTTTTTTGATGAGTATAAATATCTTATTAATCCTGCTTTAACTTCTTCACCATTGTCAAAATTGTGGCGAGTGCAACACTTTCGCCTGTTTCGTCATAAACATCTACAAAGAATTTTACGATGCCTTTTGCAACGTCATTTTCCTCGCGTTTGTCTTGCTCTAATTTCTCTTTTACGGTTAATTTCACACCAATTGTCATACCCGCATAAACAGGCTTAATAAATCGGCAATCTTCCAAGCCATAATTGAGCAGAACGGGGCCTTTTTTAGCATCAACAAACAAACCTGCGGCGGCAGAAAGCACAAAATAGCCATGTGCCACAGGTTTTTCAAACAATGTACCTTCCAAAGAAGTGTGGTCGGTATGTGCGTAAAAATGATCCCAACTTACATTGGCAAAATTTACGATGTCGGTTTCTGTTACCGTTCTTTTGTGGGTGATAACTGTTTCTCCTACCGTTAATTCTTCAAAATGCTTACGGAAAGGATGCACAAGTGTTTCGTGTTGCTCTCCACCTTGTTGATAAATTTGCGTGATATGTGTGAGCATAGAAGGAGAACCTTGAATGGCTGTGCGTTGCAGATAATGCAAAACGCCACGTTTCCCACCCATTTCCTCACCTCCACCCGCGCGTCCAGGACCACCATGCACCAACAAAGGAAGCGGAGAACCATGCCCTGTACTAGATTTTGCACAATCACGGTTTAAAACCAAAATTCTACCATGCAAAGTAGCAGCCCCTACCACAAATTCCCTCGCCAAATCCTTATCATTTGTAGCAATAGAACAACACAATGAACCTTTGCCCATTTTTGCCAAATCTATCGCGTCATCAATATCTTTATAAGGCAATAAGGTAGCAACAGGACCAAACGCCTCAATGTTATGTACATCTATATTATCGAATGGATTGTCATTTCTAAGCAAAATAGGAGAGAAAAACGCCCCTTTTTCGCGGTCAGCTCCCACAATTTGAAAATCATTCAGGCTGCCATATACTAATTGACAAGAGCGTTGCAATTCCAATACGCGCTCCGTTACTTCTTTTAC
>JBJXHA010000033.1:0-4852 GCA_046160275.1 Bacteroidia bacterium
ATACACTTGTGTCAATGTTGATGATGTAATAACGACCATGCCTGAAAAAATTAATTATCAGTCTGCAGCACCTGTGAGTGGAAGTGCAATTACTGTGATGGATTTCTTAAAAGGGTTGGCTAAAATAAAGACTGGAGATAAGTTGTTAATCAATGGTGCTTCAGGAAGCCTTGGGACTTATGCTGTTCAAATTGCAAAGCATTTTGGTGCTGAAGTAACAGGTGTTTGCAGTGCAACAAATATGAAAATGGTCAAGGAGTTAGGAGCTGATTTTGTGATTGATTATACAAGAGAAGATTTCACTCAGAATGGCAAACAGTATGATATTATTTTTGATATTGTAAATAAAATTAATTATTCATCTTGTAAAAATTCGCTCACCGAGAAAGGCATTTATCTTTCCTCTGTTATAAGTTTACCAGTTCTCTTGCAAATGATGACAACGTCTTTGTTTGGTAAAAAGAAAGTAAAGTCCTCATCGACTGGTATGTTACCTGCTAAAGAGCGATTAAACTATTTCTTAGAGCTAAAAGAAATGCTTAAAGCCGAAAAGATAAAAACAGTAATTGATAAGTCCTATCCCTTGTCACAAATGGGCGATGCTCATAAATATGTAGAGAAGGGACACAAAAAAGGGAATATTATAATTAATATTTGACCGAAAACAGTTTACTTTTTGCCAAATATTCTTTTTCTAATTCTACTCAAAGATTCGGGCTTAACGCCAATATAGCTGGCGAGTTGATATTGGGGAATGATTTGAAATAAATCGGGTCTTGCTGTCAAGAGTTTCAAATAGCGTTGTTCGGGTGTGTCAGTTGTGTGAGAAGCCATAATTGCCTGTTGTTCGGCAAATATTTTTTCCATTACTTTTCTTGAAATGGTTTCAAATCGTGGAAATTGCTTGTAAAGTGCTTCTTCTTCGGCTCTATTGCCCACAACCAAGAAAGAATCCGTGCAACACACCATATAATGCGTCGAAGGAATATTTTGACTAAAACTATTGATAGAAATGACCCATTGTTCGTCGGTGAAAAAATTAGTGGTTTTCTCTTCACCATCCACTAAAAAATACTGTCGAACACAACCCTCTAAGACAAAATAGGCTTCTGCCGATATTTGTCCCTCTCGGAGCAAAACAGTCCCTTTTTTGTACTCTTTTATACGCATTGTTCCCGCAATTGCCCGTGCTTCTGCATCAGAAAGCGGTATGATGCGGGAAAAATATTTTATGAGTTTATTGTCCATTGTCTCCATTTATACGGCTTTATCGTGTGTGATTAGATGAAATTTTTATAAAAGTTACTCTTGAAAATGAAGCTCAAATGTACCTGTTTTTTCCCAGACATCAAAAAACGCCCATTTTTACTTAAAAAACAAGTAAAAAGCACAAAAATACTGAGGGGGTGCTTTTTCACTTCTTAACCGATGTCAATGAAACCCATCTTATTAACTTAGACCTTTGCACCTTCAATAGTAAAGTACAATTTTAAAAATTTAGTTAGAATGAAAGCAGTAATCTATAAACAATACGGGTCTCCCGAGGTGCTTCAACTCATGGATGTAGAAAAGCCGATACCTAAGAACCATGAAATTCTTTTAAGAATTAAAGCCACGGCGGTCAATTCGGGTGATGTACGCCTACGAAAAGCCGACCCTTTTGGGGTCAGATTGATGTATGGCTTGATAAAACCTAAAATCAATATTCTCGGAAGTGTATTTTCGGGAGAAGTTGAAAGCATTGGTAAAGATGTGACACTTTTCAAAGTCGGCGACCACGTTTTTGGTCATACGGATATGCGTTTTGGTACTTATGCTGAATATAAATGTCTGCCAGAAAAAGGTTCATTGGCATTAAAACCTGCGAATATTACGCATACCGAAGCGGCAGTTATTCCTTTTGGCGGCACGACGGCATTGCATTTTATCAAAAAAGCAGCGATAAAACAGGGTCAAAAAGTGCTGGTTGTGGGTGCGTCGGGTGCTGTCGGCAGTGCGGCGGTTCAACTGGCAAAGTCTTTTGGCGCACATGTTACAGGCGTATGCAGCACGGCAAATATTGCTTTAGTGAAATCCATTGGTGCGGACGAGGCAATAGATTATACAAAGGAGGATTTTACTCAAAACGGTATGACTTACGATGTAATTTTTGATGCTGTCAATACGATTTCGATTACTCGTAGCTTAAAATCACTTGATAAAAAAGGGACGATGATTTTGAGTGCAGCAGGAATGTCAGAGATGTTTCAAGACTTATGGATTTCGATGACAAATAGCAGAAAAGTATTGACGGGTATTATCAGCCACAAAGCCGAAGATATTATTTTTCTCAAAGAACTTGTCGAAACTGGTAAGTTTAAACCTGTCATTGATAGAACTTATTCCTTAGAAAAGATGGCAGAAGCCCACACGTATGTTGAAAAAGGGCATAAAAAAGGGAATGTCGCTATAGAAATTCATTAAAACAACTTAGTAGAGAAAGTAAATACCCTTTGGCTTAAATTGATAAAACCTATATTTTATTTTACAACAAAAGCCTTGAGAACAACGATTTTCAAGGCTTTTTAGGTTTTTATACTGAGGGGGTAGTAAACTCCATTTATTTCGCCCCAAACACAGCACCAATCAATAAACTCACGAAGCCAATGATATTCGCAATTTGGCGATATTGAAAAATTGTCAGCCATTGTGCCCTAATATCTGTCCAATTTGTTGGGTAATTATCAGAAGACCATGTGTTGATTATATCATTTATGGGCAAATTCCCTTTTACTGTAAGTAATGTGTCTGCAATCAAAGCAACAAAAGCAATGGTTGCTGTAATAAATAGTAAGCTGCTTGGGTTTTTAAAAGTCGTAAGTACAAGTAACAAATTTGTAATAAGCGCAGCATATACTACATACGTAAAATTAGCCCTAAAATTAACATCTAATAGCTTTCGCAATTCAATATAAGAGTTGGCATTAAGGCTCAATTGTACATTTTTTAAGGCAATAATGTACGAAAAGGACTGGCTGACAATAATGCTGTAAGCCAACAAAGTGAATAGAAAAACGACTTTAATTAGCATGATTTTTATCGTTTTAAATGATGACTTATTTTATTTTAATCAAAGTTCTGTATTTTCAATAAATGGGTAGAATGGTTTCCGTTGAAATGTCATTTTAAGTGGTTGAAACGGCAATTATACTGAGGGGGGTGGATTTGCTAAAAAATTGTAAGAAATTGCCAAATCGATGTTACCTGCTGGCATTGTTCGCCCAGAATCACGCCGCCAAACTGGTGAATGGTTTTAAAGGAAACGATGGCAGCGGCTTTTGTTGCTTCGTCTGCTGCATGTACAAACGTATCGGATAACCCTTTTGCACATTGTCAGACAATCCTAAAGATTAACTTTTAAAACAAAACAAACTACGAACAATAGGAGAAAATTATTTTTTCTTCCCTACCTTTTGCCAAAGTGAATGGGTTTGTTCAATCCAATCCTTATCATTCGTTGCTTTAATATGTGGTGGAATCCCTGTTTTTTCGTAAGGGAAATGGTCTAAAAAACGAGAAGTAGCACGATAAAGCGTAAAACCTGAAGGAGTTTGGGCAGGTGTTATATTTCCAAAAGCAATAAATCCACCCGAATTTTCACCAAAAAGTAAAACTTTATCACTTTGTAAACCTTCTAATATAAAACCCTCTGCCGCGCTAGCACTCTCACGGTTATACATCATGATTATTTTTTTTGGTGTAGGTTCAATCCGTTCGGCTTGATAGGATTCGTTCATATCAGAGGGCTGATCTGCGGGAACAAAAGTACCTAATTTAGCCTTTTTTAGGCGTTCTATAACACTCTTAATGGCATTGAGCATCTCAACTCCATAAGCCTCCTTATTTTTCTCGATCATTACCAGCATTTCTTCATACTCTTTGATAATTTCACTCGAACAATAATAGTCATATTTCTTTTTTGGAATAGGACGGGTATAAAGATATTTACGTAAAGGATACCAACCACTTACAGTTCCCCCGCCATTACTTCGTAGGTCAATTATCAAATATGGTTTTTGTTCCAAAATAGGAGTAATTTGTTTATATATCGAATCAAATTTGCTTTGTAAAGAGGGATCGAAAGACTTAATATGTAGATAAGTGGTGCTATCATTAAGAACCTTAAATTGAAACCAATCTCCCTCGGGGGGCATATTGAAAGCAGAAGGTTTTGTTGAAGAACTTGTAGGGAAAATTTTATTGGCATCAAAATTAGTCGGTACAGGATTTTCGCTTTCTGAATAATTGACTATGGTTTGATAATTTTGCAAATGTTTGATAAATAGAAAATTTTTAGCGTCTATTTTCTTAAATTCTACTTTCACTTGCCCTTTTTCCCATAATGGAGATTTGGTCTGGGTAATAATTCCATAATAATCTCGCCAATGGGTAGGGCTACGCATCACTGCCACTTGATAATTAGCGTTGTCATAAATCCCTTCCAAAGGGTCTTTGCTTTTTGCCAAATTTTGCCAAATTTTGGTGGAATCGTATGGTATTCGCTCCCATTCTCGAAAAAGGTTGCTCTCTTTAAAGGCTTTGACCGATTCTGGTGAACTTGCATCTACCTGTAGTGTTTGATGAAATTCAGCATGTAAATGATTATCCCGAAAAAAGTTGGTGTATTCTTTCAACAGAGCCAAACAAGTAATTGGGGTTTGTTTGTTTTTGTTGGCTTTTTCGATCAAACTTTTCTTTAAAGTTTGATAGGATTTTTTGTTTTTTGAAGTAACATTGTCCTGAAAACCAGCATAATGGTTTTCGAGATGGTTAATCACAAAATCCAAATCCTTTTTGCAATCACAAGTTTTAC
>JBJXHA010000034.1:0-7613 GCA_046160275.1 Bacteroidia bacterium
TCAAAAGTAGCGATATGCACATAATTTTCGAATGGAAGAATGTGCCATTTTGTGGTTTCATAGCCCTCTAACACCTTACCCTCACGCAAAGGAAGCAAATCGTAGTAACTTGCATAACCCTGCGCCTTGATTGCAGCTTGGTTGCGTAAGGAAAAATCTCTTTGGGGAGAAAGCAATGTAATCGGAAAATCGCCTCTTTTTAAGGCTTGATTGAGTTTGAGTAAAGCAAGCGTATTTTCGGAAGAAGTAGTAAAAAAAGTTTGTAATTCGCTCATTTTTAAAGGTTTTGATTGTTTCTTCGACTTAACTCGATGAGTATAAGCGGAAATTAAGTAGGCGTAATTTTAGGAGAAAACCGCAAAGTAGAAGAAGTTCTCGCACGAAGTAACACAAAGAAAAAGCCTTTATCCTCCAGCTTTGTGTCTCTTTGTGGAAAATACTTTGTGAAACTTTGTGGTAAAAAGATGTAAGTTTGATATTTTCAACGAGCCAATAAGCATTAGATGTACTATTTCCCTCCCCTCAATTTCAACGCGCGCCAATAAATAGGGTAATCAATCATTTCTCCCTCTAATTGGCAGACGTTTCCACCTGCGGCTTCGAAGGCTTCGATAATTCGCTCGGCTTTTTCGAGTTCGGCGGCAGTTGGGGCAAAGGCTGTGTTTAAGATTTCGACTTGTGAGGGGTGAATGGCAAGTTTTCCGCTAAAGCCCATTTGCTTGCATTTTTCGGCTTCTATTTTTAACCCTTCCAGGTTTTTAAATTCAAAATAAGGGCTGTCAATTGCTAAAATCTTATTCGAAACGGTGTTCATTACCAATAAATTGCGATAAAAAGCCAAATTTTCCCAAGACGAAACCATGCCTGTTTCCTTGCACAAATCAGCTCCGCCAATGGTTAAACCCGCCAAAAAAGGGTGTTTGGCAATTTCCGTTAATTGTGAAAAAGCCTTTGTACTTTCAATAAAAGGAATGACTTTTTCGCAATGAGATTTCAAATGTTGATAATAAATCTCTAATTCAGCATAACTTTCTACTTTTGCCAAAAACATGAGTTTTAGCTTTAGTTTCGTTTTTTGCAAAACCAAAATATCCGCCAAGCCTTCAGGCGTAGTGATGCTATTAATTCTCAAGGCTAAGTTTTCAGGTAAATCATGATGAGTCAAATACTGAAAAACCTGCTCGCGTGCAGCATCTTTTTCTTGCAACGAAACCGCATCTTCCAAATCTAACAAAACAACATCGGGCTGCTTGGCAAAAGCCTTGGGCAGCAACTCAATTTTATTAGCAGGAACAAAAAGAATGGATTTGGTAGGCATATTATTTTGCTAACCCTAGCAAAATTTAGAAAAAATCTTGCTAGGGTTTATATATTCTTTCCTTAAAACTTTGATTCTAAATAAATTGGCAACATTTTCCTCCAAGTAGGCCAGTCATGTGTCCATTCCTCGCCCCATACATCAAGGTCGCAAGGAATGCCTTTGCTTTCTAAGATTGCTGCAAATTTACGCGAAGACTCAGGGTCTTCATACGCGCCACTTCCCGTCAAGATGTGAATGTGCTTACTTTTGCGAATTTCGTTCAAAATTTCCTCATTTTCCAAATTTGGAATAAAGTGCATAGGCGAATTAAAATACACTTGCTCATCAAAGAAACCTTTGGTGTATTCCGACAAATCATATACGCCGCTCATCGCAATCACGCCATCAATCAAATCGGGACGTTTTAGAAACAAGTTCATGCTATGCAATGCGCCAAAAGAAGCTCCACAAAGAATAATAGGCGTTTCGGGTGAAGTGCTGCTCGCAATGAAAGGTATCACCTCATTAAATACATAATCATTAAATTGATTCTGGCGAATTGCTTTGTGTTCTCCTGCCATGTTGTTGTTCAACCAACTTTCATTGTTAATGCTGTTGATAGAAAACACCTTCACTTTACCACTCTCAATCCAAGGCGCAAGCGTTTCCATCATCTGAAAACGTTCATACTCAAGGTAATCTGCGGCGGCAGTAGGCACAAATAAAAGGGCGAAGCCATAATGCCCATAGGCCGCAATCGGCATTTCGGTTTGTAGTGCTGGACTAAACCAACTGTTTAATTCTCTTTTCATGATGGCGAAATCTATAAATGAATACGCTAGGTAGTTGATAGATGACAAGTGATAGGTAAAGATTTCATGCAAATCTTCTATCAAAACAGCATCAAACTAACGTTAGCGAAATATGCTTAAACTAAATTTGGGGGAAATTGTTAGTTTTAGCTTAAAGTAAAGGGAGGTAATCCCTACGTTTGATTTTACTTTTTACTAATTTGGTGCAAAGGTAGGCAATATTTACGAAACTTATTCAAGGCTTTGTTTGTCTTATTGTATGATTTGCAGGAAAAACCATTTTTCATGAATGAAAAGCAAGGACATTTTTACTACGAAGAAAATACAACCTAACTATTTAACAGCTTCACAATCAAGGGATAAACTTCTTCGGGATATGCCCACAAATTAAAATGGTCGCCTTTGACTTCGGTATATGGCTCACGGGGGGCGCGAATGATGCTGTCAGATTTGGAATGAATCCGTAAATCTGGAAGCACGGTAATCGTTTCATTTACAGGATTTAAGATCACACGAAGTTGGTTTAGTACGTTTTCGGGATTGCCTTTTTTCAAACGATTAAAGGCATAGACAAACACCTCTTTAGAAGGCTTGTCTTTATAAAATTTGCGAACGATATAATATCGCGCAATGTTGGTAAAAAACAAATGATTTTTCACGAGCCATGTTCGCAGGCTTTCGTTTTTTATGGCTTGAATCACCCTGTCAAAATGAATCCAAGAGGCAATTTGTACAATGCGACAGCCCACCAGATGTTTGATATGATAAGCAATCCAACCGCCCATCGAGTGACCAATTATCACATCATTTTTCGTAATAAGGTATTCATTAACAAGTTGTTGGGCAAAAAAAAGCACATTGAGTTCAGGTCTAGGAACATCGCCGAGCAAAGCCCAAAGGTCAGGAAAAAGGTGTTCCCCTTCGAGCTGTGGTGCAATTTTCTCGAAAATTGTTTTATCCTCGCCAAATCCATGTAGGAAAATAATTCGTTGCATTGAGTTTTATATTTAAAGGGGATTATTACCGTTTTTCTTGTAATTGATATAGGGTATTAGTCGTAGAAAAACCCTCCACAAAAGGCAAAGTTAGCACTTTTCCGCCATTTTTAGTAACCGCTTCATAACCTACAATTTTTTCCACTTCATAATCTCCTCCTTTCACCAAAATATCGGGTAAAATATTGGTAATTAATTGAATAGGTGTTTCTTCTTCGAAGAATATTATCGCATCAGTACAAGCTAAAGCCGCCAACAAACGCATACGTGCATATAAAGGGTTGATAGGGCGACTTTCTCCTTTGAGTAATTTCACGGAGGCATCGCTATTGGCTGCGACTATCAATTTATCGCCTAAATTTTTTGCTTTTTCTAAATAATCAATGTGTCCTAAATGTAAAATATCAAAGCAACCATTTGTGAACACAATGCGTTGATTTCCTTTTTTCCAAAGACTCACTCTTTGCAAGGCAAGTTCAAGGTTGGAAATGATCTTATTTGTGGTATCTATCATGCCGAAATCCAAGCAAATTTCATACAGAGATTCAAAAGGACAAAAATATTTTTTTTGCATCTCATAAAAGACTGTATATTTGCACTTTATTCGTCAAAAATTTGTTATTGCGGTGGAAAAACGAAGATTACAAATTGCAGCCCTGTCTTCTAGTGAATCTAGCATCGGGCATTTTGCATTGGTTTTGGAGGAAGTGAACGGCAACCGTCGTTTACCCATTATTATTGGACCTCCTGAAGCGCAAGCAATTGCCTTGGAAATGGAGCATCTTCGCCCTCAACGCCCCATGACGCACGATTTGATGTTTAATATTTGCTTTCAGTTTGACCTTCGCTTGAAAGAAGTAGTGATAACAGATTTGCTGGAAGGCGTATTTTATGCTAAGTTGATGTTTGAGCATCATGACATTGCAGAAGAAATAGACAGTCGTCCTAGTGATGCAATTGCCTTGGCTGTACGTTTTAATGTGCCAATTTATACCGTTGAAAAGGTGTTACAAGAGGCAGGCATCGAAATTCAGGGAGAAACTGAAAATGAAGAGCATGAAACAAGCGCGGCGGTAAGTGTGGCTGAACCTGAAAAAAGTAAAAGCCTGAGCGAACAAGTCGCTGAACTCAATGAAAAATTAGAAGATGCGCTTAAAAGTGAAGATTATGAGCTTGCAGCGCGTTTGCGAGATACGATAAAGAAAATGATGGGCGAAAATTAGCAAAAGTTCGCTGATAAGAAACTAACAAAAGTTCGGAATTCATTGAAGAGTTCCGAACTTTTTAAGCAAACAGCCTTTTTGTTTCTACCATTTCCGTAATCAACTTAATTTATTTTCACACCCCATGATAAAAACATTCCAAAACATTGCCCCAAGCATTGCAGAAGGCGTATTTATTGCAGAAAATGCTACTGTTATTGGCAGAGTTGTGATAGGAGCGCAAAGTAGCATTTGGTACAATACCGTTTTGCGTGGCGATGTAGATGAAATCCGAATTGGAGAGCGCACGAATATTCAAGATTCCGCAATTTTGCACTGTTCTACACATCGTAGCCCTGTGGTTATTGGCAATGATGTTACGGTAGGACATGGCGCAATGATTCACGGTTGTACGATTGAAGATGAGGTATTGATTGGTATGGGGGCAATTATTTTAGATGAAGCCTATATTCCCAAACAATGTGTGGTGGCTGCGGGAGCTTTGGTAACAGAAAGAAGTGTGCTTGAAAGCGGTTGGTTGTATGCTGGGATTCCCGCAAAAAAAATCAAACCCTTGACTGACGAGCAAATTGCGGGATTAAAATTAAATGCCCTACATTATGTAGAAAATGCCGAGGAGCATAAGCATTGCCAAGATATCCACTAAAAAACGCTTATTTTTCGAACAAACGTGCTATCTTTCCTTTTGAAAGAACCAAGATTGGTTGTATTTTTGCCCTATCAATGGAAACGAATCGCTTTGACTTTTCGTTATGTCGTTAAATTTTTGTTACTAATGAATAATAACATGAAAAAAGTATTTTCTTTGCTTAGTTTAATGTTGCTTTTATGTGTGGTTTCTTTTGCACAAGACAAAGTAGCAAATGCCGTTTCTGAAGCAACTTCGGGGATTCCTTCGGCGAAAGTCAAAAATTTAGATGGTTCGACTTTTGACACAGGAAAATTATCGAATGATGGAAAACCAATGGTAATTAGCTTTTGGGCAACTTGGTGCAAACCTTGTATTAAGGAATTGAATGCAATACAAGAGCATTATGAGCAATGGCAAAAAGAAACAGGCGTAAAACTGATTGCAATTTCAGTAGATGACCCACGTACCGTAGAAAATGTAAATCCTTTTGTGGAAAGCATGGAGTGGCCTTATGAAGTTTATACAGATGAAAATGCAGACTTCAAACGTGCGTTAAATGTTATCAATGTGCCTCACACTTTCTTAATTGATGGAAATGGCAAAATTGTTTCTCAACATACTTCTTATGCTTCAGGTGATGAAGAACATTTGTTTGAGGAAATTAAAAAATTAGTGGCAAAAAGCTCTTCTGATGATAAAAAGTCCTCTGATGACAAAAAGTCTTCTGATGATAAAAAGTAGGAAATCATCACATACAATCTTATAAAATAACACAAAGTTAAATGTTCAAGCATTTCTTTGTGTTATTTTATTTTAGAAAAAATTTTATTCAATAGGTATCGAGTAGAAATAGGCAAATGAATATACTTCTCCATTTTTCATTCTCAACTATCCATTCTCCCCCCGCCAAAGCATAAATACTTCAATTCTACATAATCCTCTAAACCATATTTTGAGCCTTCTCTGCCAAATCCGCTAGATTTGATGCCGCCAAAGGGTGCAACTGCCGAAGAAATCAAGCCTGTATTAATTCCTACCATGCCATATTCTAATGCTTCCGCCACGCGCCAAATTCGGTGAATATTTTGCCCATAAAAATAGGCAGCCAAACCAAATTCAGTATCATTCGCCAACTGAATTGCTTCTGCTTCGGTTTCAAAACGATAAATTGCCGCCACAGGTCCAAAAATTTCCGTTTGCGAAATCTCCATGTTAGGGCTTGCATTTAAAACTAAAGTAGGCGGATAAAAATTGGGAGAATTTGGGATTTTTGCCTTATCATAGATAATTTGCGCTCCTTTTACTTGCGCATCTGCCAACAAATTCTCGATTTTTTGGCGTGCCGCTAAGTTAATCAGTGGTCCTATTTCACAGCCTTTGTCCATGCCATTTCCTACTTTTAACGTAGCAAGTGCGGCACTAAATTTGGCTACAAATTCTTCATAAACAGCATTTTGTACATAAATTCGATTAGCACAGACGCAAGTTTGCCCTGCATTTCTAAATTTAGCCGTCATCGCACCTTTTACCGCTTCTTCTATTTGCGCATCTTCAAACACAATAAAAGGCGCGTTTCCCCCCAATTCCATCGTTACTTTTTTGACTGTATCCGCACTTTGTTTGAGCAATAATTTCCCTACCGCAGTTGAGCCTGTAAAGGATATTTTTCGCACCCAAGCATGATTTGTCAAGGTTTCGCCCACTTCTGCCGCCTTCGTTGTCGTTACTACATTCACCACACCTTTGGGGATTCCAGCTTGTTCTGCGAGATAACACATTGCAAGAGCCGAAAGCGGCGTAAATTCAGAAGGTTTGATAACTACCGTACAACCTGCCGCCAAAGCTGCTGCCACTTTTCGCGCAATCATCGCATTCGGAAAATTCCAAGGCGTAATAATACCCACAACGCCAACAGCTTGCTTGATAACCACAATTCGTTTGTCTTTTTCTTGCGCAGGAATCACATCGCCATAATTTCGCCGCGCTTCCTCTGCAAACCATTCCAAATAAGAAGCTCCATATTTAATTTCTCCCAAAGCCTCTACAAGCGGTTTTCCTTGCTCAAAAGTCAAAATTTTTGCCAAATCTTCCTGATGTAATAGCATCAAATCGAACCACTTACGCAAAAGAGTTGCCCTTTCCGTAGCACTTGTTTGCTTCCAACTTTGAAACGCTTGATATGCCGCCTCAATCGCTTGAAGCGTTTCCTGCTTTCCCACATTTGCCACAGTCGTTATCACTTCATCTGTCGCAGGGTTTTGAACTTCAAACATTTCCCCCGAAACCGCAGTTCTCCATTCACCATTGATATAGGCTTGATTTTGAAGTAATTGAGGAGAAGATAACAAAGATAAAAGGTGCATAAGTAATTGATAATTAATAGTTGATAAGGGAAAATGATGTTAACTTTTTCACGATGAATGTTTCTCAAACCATCATTTACGTAAACTTATTCTTATTGCTAAAAAAGCAATATATTTGTAATAAATCATGAGGGAAAAAATAAGTTTGCTTCTCTTTAAAAAAAAAACCACAAAGTAGAAGAAGTGTTAGCACAAAGTTACACAAAGAAAAAAACTTACGCTCTCACTTTGTGTATCTTTGTGAAAAATACTTTGTGAAACTTCGTGGTAAAAAAATGCAAGCTGGATG
>JBJXHA010000035.1:0-5551 GCA_046160275.1 Bacteroidia bacterium
AATGTAATGCTAACTAAAACCTGTAGCGGCTGCTTTAGCTGCCGCAAAAGCGCAAAAACGAAGTTTTTGCAAGTTATCGGGCAGCTAAAGCAGCCCGTACAGCATTACATTTATGCCACTACCAAAAATTCGAGTAATGAAAGCAATAGGAAGAAGGAAGAAGGAAAAAAATAATTTCAATAATTACTTGCTGTTTTTTTGTATTTATGTTAGTTGGTTGCAGCCAAGTATTTCAGCCAAATATTGTACCGGGTATAACCGCTTCTAAGATAAAACAAGTTAGACCAGGAATGGAGCTAGAAAAAGTGATTTCCTAAATGAAAGGAGGCATAAAAAGTTTGGAACTCTTTGAAGAGTTCCAAACTTTTTATACCTCCCAACAAAATAAATCCCCTTTACTTCAACATTTCATCTATTGTATGCTGGCTAATTGGATGATAATTGGGGCGAGCTTGGGCGTAAATACGTTTTGCCATCGCCTTTCCTTCGGTCGTTTTGCACATTTCTTTGTATAAAGGAGTCAAAAATTTGCGCCTGCCCACATTCACCAAAAATTTCTCTATGTAAGTATAAGCCGCTTCATATTTACATTTAATCGCCACTTGATACCATTTGCATTGAATTTCGGAGTTGTTGCTTTCTGAGAAATGAAATACTTTATCCAGTTCTGCACATTGTTTTGCATTGAGTTCAGTTGGCAAATGTTCAATAAAATACAAATATTCGTAAGTTGTCCAGCTTTTTGCATTGATTTTTGCCCAATCGCCTTTGCTTTGTGCGAGTTGTTTGTCAATCTCGGTTAATTTGGTAGGAACAGGTACAGGACAATTTTTAGGCAATCCTTTCTCATAAATCCAAGCATTCACCCCAATTTTGTCCATTTCTGCTTTCGATAAAAATCCAGCTAGTTTTTCTATGAATTTTTCGGTAGTCATAGATTGAAATTGATAGGTTGTAAAATAGTCCTTCAAAAAAGTATCCCATTTTTCGCGCCCTACCGTTTCCTCGATTAATCGCAAGAAAAAATACCCTTTGCAATAAGCAATATCTGTTACGCCATCATCAGGATTTCTGCCTTTTAAGCTGATTTTCAGCCTTGTATCCTCAGGTTGTTCTTTCAAATTTTCTAATTCAATGTTCAAATCGTCCATGCAACGTTGCGCCAAAATTTCGGAATAATCCCGCCCTTTTAGTGCCTCCATGATGCGCTGTTCAAAGTAAACCGTAAAGCCTTCATTCAACCAGAAATCGTCCCAAGTGGCATTTGTAACCAAATTTCCCGACCAAGAATGTGCCAATTCATGTGCAATCAAGGTAACTTGCGACTTATCACCCACCAAAATGGTAGGCGTTGCAAAGGTCAAACGCGGATTTTCCATGCCTCCAAAAGGGAAACTAGGCGGCAAAATAATCACATCGTAACGCTCCCATAAATATCGTCCATACAATTTTTCCGCTAAACCAATCATCTGCTCGGTGTCCTCTAACTCCTTGCGCGCACCTGCCAAAACGCTAGGTTCGGCATAAACTCCCGCTCTTTCACTGATTTTTGCAAAGTGATAATTTCCCACCGCCAAAGCCATCAAATACGCGGGAACTTGTTGCGGCATTTTGAAAATGTAAGTCCCTGAATCATTTTTTTGCTGCGGATTAGTCGCGCTCATTAAGGCTATTAAATTGGTAGGAACATGAATAGTGGCATCATAAGTGAAGCGAACACCTGGCATATCTTGAATAGGAATCCAAGAACGTGCATTAATCGCCTGCGATTGTGTGAGCAAAACGGGGTGTTTTTTATCGGCAGTTTGCTGTGGTTCAAGCCATTGCAAAGCCTCAGCTTCGGGTGAAGTTTCATAATACACCGCCACCGCTTTTGTATTGTGTTTTAAAGGAATGGTCAGCGAAGTACCTAAAATACTGTCTTTTTTGCCAAGTTGAAATTGCGCAAGGACGATGCTATCTTCGCCTTTGCTCTCATTTTTCAACATTACCTTGCTGATTTTCAAGTCTTTGGTATCCAAAATGAGTTGCTTGGCACTTGTATCGTGTTCAATGTTCAAAATTGCCATGCCTTTTAAGATTTTTTGCTTAAAATCGGCAGTTAAATACAAACTCAAATGCTTTACTACGGCTTCATTGGGGTTAGCAAACGAGTGAACATCTTGCGGATAATTACCTGCAACTTTATGAGTCGTAGTTTCCTCTACCTTTTTAGGCGCGTTTTGGCAAGCGAATAAAACCAAGCAGAAAAATAAGGATAGATATTTCATATTCTATTAAGATTTTAGGCAAAGATAGAGATTTTTGGATTAGCAGCTTTATTTTCTTATTTTTTATGTATATTTGTCCTAAAGTGTAGGCAATTTTATAGGATATATTTTGTGAAACAATACTTATTAACTATATATGAATCAATTACTTATAGAAGATATTAAAGCGATTGTTGAAGCTTCAAAAGAAGGAGCTATTCGTTCCGTAGATTTTCACCGCGTTATCATGTATTGGAATATAGGGAGGCGAATTTTTGAAGAAGAACAGCAAGGAAATGGGGAATCTGTCCCTACTGCTCATGTAACGCAATATATTTCAACACAACTAGAACCCGAATTAGGAAGTGGCTTTTCAACACGTCAACTGTATTTGCATCGCCAATTATATCGTGTTTTCACTGATGTGAACGCACTGCGTTCACAACTAAATTGGACACAATATAAAGCATTAATTCGAATAGAACATGATAAAAAAAGAGAATTTTATATCGCAGAAGCTGTAAAAAATAATTGGAACTCTCGCCAATTAGAACGTCAAATTAATAGTCAATTGTTTGAGCGTTTACTCTTAAGCAATGATGTGGAAAGCGTTTTAGCGGTTGCCAGAAATGAAAAATTACCCTCAGAAGCAAAAGAAATCATTAAAGATCCCATGATTTTGGAGTTCTTAGGTTTGAAAAAAGAAGCAACTTATTATGAAAAAGACCTAGAACAGGGCATTATTTCTCATTTGCAGGATTTTTTGTTGGAATTAGGTAATGGATTTTCCTTTATTGCGCGCCAAAAAAGGGTTCATTTAGAAGGAGATGAGTTTTTTATTGATTTGGTATTTTATAACCGTTTGCTGCAATGCTTTGTGTTATTTGAGATTAAAACGGAAAAACTTACCCATGAACATCTAGGGCAACTGCAAATGTATGTCAATTATTATGATAGAGTAGAAAAACAGCCGTATGAAAACCCAACGATTGGAATTTTACTTTGCGCAGACAAAAATGATGCAGTGGTAAAATTTTCGCTACCCGAAAACAATCAACATATTTTAGCAAGTAAATATCAACTCTATTTGCCTACCGAATCTCAATTAATCGAAGAATTGAATAAAACTTTGCAGGAGTTAGAGGAGGAAAAAGAAAGAGAGGAATAAACCTTGTATATTGATATTGTTTAGGTTACAGTTGTGATTACCTTGTAGTCACAACTGTAATGGTTTCTCATTTCATCCTTTTTGCTTCTTTGTCAATTGCTTTTTGCACACGCTTCAGCCATTTACTACTGCGGCCTGTCGTTTTTGCCCAAAGCCCAATATGATAGCGAAAAAGATAATCATATCTGCGCCAATAGCGTTTGCTTTGCCAAGAAATAAGCTTTTCAGTCCAAATACGCCCCCAGGTTTTCCGCTTAAAATGGCGGATGCTGCGTTTTAACAAACGAATTACCTTTCTTAGTTCTTTCAAGGCAGCCTCCCTTCGCTTGAGCGCATCAAGCCAAAAGTTTAAATCTACTTCCCCTTGTAGAATTTCCGCTTCATATTCAGCCTTTATTGCCTCATGATTTGGGCTACATTTTGCTGCTTGCAGATGCAAAGATTTATTGATAGAGGATAAGCCATAACATTTTTGAAAAAATTGGTTCTCAGTAGAATATGCCTTTTTTAATTGCTTAAAAACGATTTTATAGCTTTTCAATAGAGAATCTATTTCCTCTTGAAAGGGTTCAACGATTTCTTCTTGTTTTCGAGCAACATAAAAAGAGTAATCCCCTGTAGATGAATCAATTATCGAATCAATATAACAAGATGACCAAATTTTTTGTTCCCACAATTCTCTTTCTAGTTTTTGAAGAGAATCTATTTGTTTCCTTTGTTGTATAAGGAGTGCCTGAATCGTTTGATGATTTTTATCAATTTGCAGCTGAATACGCTGAAAATTGGCAGGGTTAGCTTTTGCCTTTTTCGGTAATTTCCATGAATTCCTTAGAATTTCCCTTCGATATATCCCATTAATTTTCTGCTTTTTCCCTGTTCCTGCCCCTATTTCCCGCCTAATAGCCTTGAGTTGATTTTTTCTATCTACGGATAAATGCTGTCGGAGTTTGCTTCTTTTCCCTTCAGCTTGCATAACAAATTGATGCCTTTTGCCCCAATGTTGCCTTTTAAAACGATATTCCGTTTTGGCATCTTGAAGAGTAAGCAAGGAAGCTTTGTAAGCGGAATCAAGGTAAAATAAGCACTTTTTCACCTCGTCGGGACGGCTTTTTATCATTGCTTTTATCACACGCGGTTTCCTTCGATATTTCCACCGAACTTTATACGTTCCATTGTTCTTTTTACGAAAAACTTTATCCTCAAAAATTTCTTCTCTTAAAATCGAATGACCATATTCTCCATAATTTTCCATCACAATTTTGTGATTGCGCGGGTTTTCTTTTACGCCATCTTCTACCTCAAGTAACAGTTGACCACGCGCATCGGTACGAATCCATTGCTCAATTTCCTTTGGATAATCGCAAATTATGCTTGAATCAGCAAGAATAGGCGGAATTGTATCGTGTTCAAAATCTTTTATTCTTTCAAGAAAATAAGAAAGTTGCCAGCCTTGGTAAACAGGAAAATGCGAAAGTTTCATCGTGTCTGGCAAAACATCAAACCATTCAACAGGTTTACGCATTTTAATGCCAAAAAAAATACGATAACTTAACCTTCGCCAAAAGGTGGGGCTACTATCCCAAGTTGGGTCACTCAAATGCCATTCCCCTGCTGCCTCAAATGCAGCCCACTTGTGATCATCCCAATAAAAAGGCACTCCTGGTAGATAACCACTACCTTTTGCATAACCATTTACAGCAACGGCATTGACATTCAAACTTTTACACATTTCCACAAATAAATCTGCCATGTCAGAGCAAACCCCCTTTCTTCGGTTTAAGGTGCGAATTGGGCTTTGTCCTGTGATTTTCCCATCGTAGCGAATGTGTCGAGCTATCCAAATATGAATTTTGCGTGCTTTCTCGTAATCATTTTTGGCAAACAAAGTAACACGCTCGCTGACCCTCTTGATGCGTGGATGAATTTGGGCAAGTAAAAGGTGCGAACTAATTAATCCCAAAAGTAAAATGATACCTATTTTCATGGTTTTCAATTGATAAAGCAAAACTGGGTAGTCCTTCAAATGTAATGCTAACTAAAACCTGTAGCGGCTGCTTTAGCTGCCGCAAAAGCGCAAAAACGAAGTTTTTGCAAGTTATCGGGCAGCTAAAGCAGCCCGTACAGCATTACATTT
>JBJXHA010000036.1:0-6749 GCA_046160275.1 Bacteroidia bacterium
AGACTGATGATCATTTGAAAATGCTAACCCGTGAAAACCAAGCAAATCAACGAAAATCTTATGCTTTTTTGGTTTTTCTCAACGAGAAGTTAACGTAAAAAAAATAGACGTAATTGGTATTTCCAAATCTGATAATTAAAAAAAAATCAATGTTTTATTTATAAAATCATTAAATTATTAGTAAAAAAAGATGTATATTTACCGCATCAATATTCAAGATTTTAGGCATTTTCTTCCGATAGAACTTGTTTTTCCAAAAGAACAACAAGCAGGTTGGTTTGTATTGTTGGGAGAAAATGGAAGTGGAAAGACTTCCCTATTGCGTTTGATTGCCTTAAATTTGCTGCAACAAGGCGAAGAAAATAATGATAAAATTTCACCACATTTTATCACAAATCAAACAACAGAAATAAACATTAGTTTTCAAACAGAAGCATTAGGACTTGTTTATCAAACGATTAAACTTACCCACTCGATAAATAGGAAATTGAACTATATTAACCAAGAACAATGGAAATCACGTGAATCTGGCAACTTTTCAGTAGCTTATGGCGCAAATAGAACACTCACAAATGAATTTAGAACCCGAGAAAATGGGCAAAGAAATATAGACGCACATTTATCGTTGTTTAGCAATTATTATCCGCTTACAGATTCTTTAGAGTGGTTGAAAAAGCTAAAAGCAGAAGCTTCTGATTTGGACATCAAAGAAGAAGTACGTGATAGTGCAAAAAAAACCTTAGATAAAATCACCCTATTTTTGAATCGCTCTACGTTGTTGAATGGATATGCGATTGAGAAAATCACAGTAAATGAAATTCTAATTAAAGACAGTAACCACGTAGAAATACAACTCCATGAATTAGCAGATGGGTATCGTTCTATTTTGGCAATGACTTTAGATATTTTATATCGCATGACCTATAGTTTTTCTATTACTAATTTTTTGGAAAACATTGACACTCAAAATGCTACCATAAATTTATCGGGAATTGTGTTAATTGATGAAGTTGATGCACATTTACATCCTTCTTGGCAGGAACAAATTGGTTTTCAGCTAAAAAAACATTTTCCAAAACTTCAATTTATCGTTTCTACGCATAGCCCGCTTGTATGTCATGCAGCTGATGTGGTATGGAAACTTCCCAAACAAGGTGTCGAAAACGCGAAGGTGATACAGCTCAATGAGATTGAATTAGGTAGGCTGAAATACGGAAATATTTTGGAAAGTTATGAAACTCAAGCTTTTGCGTTTGTGAACACAAGGTCTGAGGCAGCGCAAAAAAAATTACAAAGACTGGCTTTTTTGAATACACAAGCCTTGAGAAGAAAGTTAACAGAAGAAGAAAAAAACGAAAAAAACGGATTGCAACAAATTTTTATTGGGACTAACGTTTATGATGCAGCAAAATAATCATACGCTTTCTAAAACAAATAAAACAAAATTGCGAAGTTATCAAAGTGATATTGATAATGAGATTGATTTTTCGGACAAAGTTGAGAAAGCGAAAAGCAAATGGAAGGGCAAAAATCTCCAAACTTTTAGCATTATAAAAAATACCTTAAAAAGAATAAATCCTTGCGGCGAATATTGTGCCTATTGCGAAACCTCTTTAGCTGATGAAATAGAACATATTTATCCTAAAACCTTATTCTCCGAGAAAACCTTTCTATGGGACAATTATTTATGGGTGTGTGGGATTTGTAATAGAACACATAAAAGTAATAAATTTGCAATTTATAATCCTCATTTTCAAGATATTACCCCATTTAATACAAGAAGTAACCCAATACAACCTGTGAATGACCATCATGTTTTTATTCATCAAAGGTTAGAAAATCCATTAGACTTTATTACACTAGATTTTAATACAGGGCTTCTTTGCCCTTCCTTTCCCTCAAATACAAAAGAATATGACCGCACGGATTATACGCTAAATACTGTATTAAATTTGAATAGAGATGTATTGTGTAATGCACGAAAAAATGCTTATCGCTTTTATAAAGGTTGCCTACAAGACTATCTAAGTGCTACCACTAAATCACAAAAAAGACAAATTGAAAAAGAAATCGAAAAGGCAGACCATAAAACGGTTTGGGAAGAGATGAAAATTCAACATATTTGGGTAAATGAGCTAAATGATTTGTTTTCTCAATCGCCTCATTTATTAACTTTTCCTTAAGATAACAACATTTATTATCATAATAATTATGACATTCGACTTATCCATGATTCAAAAACACTACGCGAGCTTGCCTGCAAAGGTAGAGGCGGCGCGTAGGGTGGTAGGCAAGCCGCTTACCTTGGCAGAGAAAATTTTATATGCACACCTTTGGGAAGGTGAGCCTACGAAAGCCTATCACAGAGGCGCGGATTATGTGGATTTTGCTCCTGACCGTGTGGCGATGCAAGATGCTACGGCGCAAATGGCTTTGCTTCAATTTATGCAAGCGGGTCGCCCGACAGTGGCTGTGCCTTCTACGGTGCATTGCGATCACTTGATTACTGCAAAAGTAGGTGCTGCCGATGACTTGGCATTTGCCAACCAAGAAAGTAAGGAAGTGTATGACTTTTTGGCTTCCGTTTCTAATAAATATGGCATTGGTTTTTGGAAGCCTGGCGCGGGTATCATTCACCAAATTGTACTTGAAAATTACGCTTTCCCTGGCGGTATGATGATTGGTACTGATTCACACACCGTAAATGCAGGTGGTTTGGGCATGGTAGCGATTGGGGTTGGTGGGGCAGATGCTTGTGATGTGATGGCGGGTTTGGCTTGGGAATTAAAATTTCCTAAATTGATTGGGGTGAAGTTGACAGGCAAATTGAATGGCTGGACTTCTGCAAAAGACGTAATTTTGAAAGTTGCAGGTATTTTGACCGTAAAAGGAGGAACAGGCTGCATCGTGGAATATTTTGGCGAAGGCGCGACTTCTATGTCTTGTACGGGAAAAGGTACAATTTGTAACATGGGCGCGGAAATTGGTGCAACGACCTCTACTTTTGGCTATGACGAAAGCATGGAGCGTTATTTGCGTGCCACAGGACGCGGCGATTTGGCAGATTTGGCGAATGAGGTAAAAACGCATTTAACCGCTGATGCTGAAGTATATGCAAATCCTGAGCAATATTTTGACCAAGTTATCGAAATTAACCTTGACGAATTAGAGCCACATTTGAATGGGCCTTTTACGCCAGATTTGGCAACCCCTATTTCTAAAATGAAAGAAGTTGCGGCTGCAAATGGCTGGCCTACCAAAATTGAAGTGGGTTTGATTGGTTCTTGTACGAACTCTTCTTATGAGGACATTTCTCGTGCGGTGAGTTTGGCAAAACAAGTTTCAACTAAAAACTTGAAAACCAAAGCAGAATATTTGATTACGCCGGGTTCTGAGCAAATTCGTTACACGATTGAAAGAGATGGCTTTTTGAAAGTATTCGATTCAATTGGGGCAAAAGTATTTACCAATGCTTGCGGACCATGTATCGGTATGTGGGCGCGTGTTGGGGCTGAAAAACAAGAGAAAAACACCATCGTTCACTCTTTCAACCGTAACTTTGCCAAACGTGCAGACGGAAACCCGAATACTTTCGCTTTCGTAGGTTCACCTGAATTAGTAACAGCTCTTGCTATCGCAGGTGATTTGAATTTCAATCCTTTAACGGATTATTTGACCAATGAAAAAGGCGAGCAAGTGAAATTAGATGCGCCTGTGGGTGATGAATTGCCAAGCAGAGGTTTTGCCGTAGAAGATGCAGGATTTATCGCGCCCGCTTTAGACGGAAGTCAAGTGCAAGTAGCCGTTTCTCCTACTTCTGACCGCTTACAATTACTTGAACCTTTTGCAGAGTGGGAAAATACCGACATCAAAGGTTTGAAATTGTTGATTAAAGCCAAAGGAAAATGTACGACAGACCACATTTCTATGGCAGGAAAATGGTTGAAATACAGAGGACATTTGGATAATATTTCTAATAACTTGTTGATTGGTGCAACGAATTTCTTTAACGAGAAAACCGACAATGTAAAAAATCAATTGACAGGCGAATACGGTGCTGTTCCTGCTACACAACGCGCTTACAAAGCCGCAGGAATTGGCTCTATCGTGGTAGGTGATGAAAACTATGGCGAAGGTTCTTCTCGTGAACACGCTGCGATGGAGCCTCGTCATTTGGGTGTACGCGCAGTTTTGGTAAAATCATTTGCCCGTATCCACGAAACCAATTTGAAAAAACAAGGAATGTTGGGACTTACCTTCGCGGACAAAGCCGATTACGACAAAATCCAAGAAGATGACAGCATTGACATCGTAGGTTTGACAGAATTTGCACCCGAAAAACCACTTACGTTGGTACTTAACCACAAAGACGGTTCTTCTGAAAGCATCTCTGTAAATCATTCTTATAATGCCCAACAAATCGAATGGTTCAAAGCTGGTGCAGCCTTGAATATTATTCGTAAGAATGTAGGAGCATAGGTATCAGTGAACAAGTAACAGTAAACAGTTATCAGAGATAAAAACTTGATCATCAAGCAAATAAACTTTTGAAATTAGTGACTTATTTTGTTTGCATTACTAGATTATTTTCATAAAAATAAAACCGCCTTTAAACGAAAGTTTGAGGGCGGTTTTATTTTATAGACAAGGAAAAGTTTCCCCTACTTCTCAAACAAATTTGCTAAAAAATCTTTTGCTTTTTCGGCTAATTCGGCTTCGTTATTGCGCGAAATGTAACTTTCATCAGGAAGTTCGAAAGCGAAAATAACGTTTTTTTCGGAATTTAAGTCCAGAACTCGCACAATCATCGTCAGTTGACGATCGGTGATTTCTTCCAAGTAAATGTTGCGATAAATCAAATCTGGCACTTGTTCGGTTGTTTCCAAGCCTTTGGTACGCAATTTAAACACAATCTCTGCTTTGTCTATATCAGAATTTGGGGGCAGAATCACCAAAAAAGCAGGTTTTAAATCGTTAGCGTGAATCATCGTTACCTCTTTAATCGTTGCCGCAGAAATTTCCTCGCTTGTTTCTGGGCTTACCTCATTTTCTAAGGCTTGAATCCGATTTAATAACACCTCAATTTCGCCGCGTTTTTCATATTGAGTCAAATATTTTTCTCTTTGTTTGAGGCGCATTTCTCCCGCAATTAATTGTTTTTCACGCGTTTTAATTTCCTCTAACAAATCATTGAGCGTATTTATTTGCTGCTGATACACTTGTTGTCGTTGGCGATAATCAGAAGTCATTTGTAACATTTCGGAATTTACCCGCGCCACCGAATCCTTCGAGGTGCTATGCTTGGCAATTTGATGGCGAAGACGTTCATTTTCTCGCATTAAATTGGCAATGCGTGTACTTGCATTGCTTGCAATCCTTTCCAAAGAATCGCTGCGATTGACGCAAGTTTGCGTTTCATAATTCGCTTGGTTGATTAATTGGCGCAAAGAATCCATGCGCGAAATGGTCGAAAAGGTTTTATTTCTTTCGGCTAAAACATTGTCATTCAATAGCTTAATTTGCTTTTCGCGTTCGGCATTTCGAAGAGAATCTTGTGCCGCCAAACGTTTTTTGCTTTGCGCGGTGATTTCCACTTCTTTTTTCAAAATATCTTTTTCGCCTTTCATACTTGCCACCATTCTACGCAAACTATCTGCTTGATAACGCGCTGTTTCCCAGTCCTTTCGGTATTTTTGTGCATCTTTTTCCGCATTTTTTTTCTGCAATTCTGTTTGTGTCAAGCGCGTTTCATAATTTTGATTGCGTACTGTTGCCTGTAAAGAATCTAAATTTCTTTTATATCGCTGATTTTCACCGCGATACTTCAAAATAATATCCTGTAAACTGTCATTTTTGCGGTCAAAATCCTGCCTTCCGAGTAATAAATAGGAACGTTGCGTGTTCAAATATTCCTTTTCTTCTTGCAAATTGCTATTTTCAGTCTGCAAATTATCCATTTTTTCCACCAACAAACGAATAGAATCTGTCAAAATCTGCACATCACGTTGGGCGGCATCTTTGTAAAAAGGAGTAGGGGTAGAATCCTCATTATGAGCAACATAACGCTGAAAACGCTCAGCAAGTTCTGCCGTAATTTCCTTGTCCGCTTTTTGCGGTGGCGCAACCACAGGCTCAACCTTGAACGTATCTTTGTCTAATAACTTGTTCAAATAATATTGATTGCTATCCACTTTTGCCGTTACCTCCATTCTTTTGTTTCGATTTTCTTTGCTCGCCAAAATCTCATCGTGGGTAGTTTTTTCAAAAATATGGTTAAAATCTAGCTGCTCGCCAAAATAACGAGAAACTAATTCATTCATATCCAACAACATACGCAAAGCCAAATCGGGGTCATCTTGCGAATTAATGGCATGAACGTAACCATACATTCCCACAAAAGTAAGCGTAGTGCTTTTCCCTTTCTCACCTTCCTCCAAATTATAATACAAACTTAATTTTTGCTCGTGCGTAATGGGTGGGTAATAAATATCGGGGCAAACCATGATTTCATTAAAAATGAAAGGCTCAAGGTTCTTTTCATTCAAATGTTTTTGAATGCCTTGCTGCACCTGCTTGATGTTACGAGGCAATACAACCTCATAACCTGTTACCGTTTCGGCATATAAATACAAGGTTACTTCTTCCACGCGCAGGGTGTTCGTCTTGGAAAAACCTAAGGTAAACGGAAACAGAAAAAGTGTTGATAATAAATAAGTTAGTCGGTTCATTTCGCTGATAATTTTATAAAA
>JBJXHA010000037.1:0-4496 GCA_046160275.1 Bacteroidia bacterium
GATCTTTCTCTTTTAGCAATAAAGTCTTGTAATGACAAGACTAATGACCTTTCATTCTCTTTTGATATACTTAGAGTTTTAACATATAGTTCTAGCCTATCTAGCAACAATTCCCTATTAAAATTTCTTATATCTTCGTAAGATTTAATACCAAGCCAACTTAAAAAGTCAAAAAGTGATAAATCATTACTATTCGCTTCCCATTCCTCGCCTAGTATTACTACTACATTTCCACCTCCCATAAATTTCTCAATTATTATTATTTTTTTATTGCTTTTAATGTCATCGCTTAACGCTATGCTACGTTTGCATTAGGCTCAATAGTTGCATAGTTTTTTCCCTACAAATTTAAAAAAACATTTTCCAATTCCCAAAACATTCCCTACCTTTTTTTTCCAAACTTATTTTTTCTTTATAACCCTTTGCCAATTTCCACTTTTCTCCTTACTTTTGGCTGCTTTTTGTACGCTTAACACAATAAAACCATGTCTATCACGCTCATACACCAATATTACAACAAGGTTGATGACCTCATTCGTTATTCGGGAAGGGATAATGAGGGGGTGATTAGTTTTGAGTTTCAACATTTGATTAATTCCTATTGTGAGAAACGCAATTTGAAGTTGATTCCGCAGTTTTCGTTTGTGGCGAAAAATGGGAGTTTGATTCGCCCTGATGGTACGATTAAGAACGCTTTGCGCCTTGATTATGGCTATTGGGAATCTAAGGCGAAGGTGGACATGGAGGAGGAGATTCGCAAGAAAATAAATACGGGTTATCCTTTGAATAATACTTTGTTTGAAGATGCAAAGGTGGCGATTTTGTACCAGGAGGGGAAGCGTGTGCGGGAGGCTGACATTCGGAATCCGCAGGAATTACATGAAATTTTGGTGGCTTTTACGACCTACGAACACCCCGAAGTGAAGAGTTTTAATGCGGCGGTGGATAATTTTAAGCACGATGTTCCTAAAATTGTGGAAGCCTTGCGCGAAATGATTGAAAAACAAGAAGTTGAGAATAAAAAGTTTAAGGAAAAACGCGCAACTTTTTGGGAATTGTGCCAAGATGCGATTAATCCCGACATTTCTTTGTCGGACATCAACGAGATGTTGATACAGCATATTTTGACAGAAGAAATTTTTATTTCGATTTTTAGTGAATCACAATTTCACCAAGAAAATAATATTGCGCAGGAATTATACGAAGTAGAAAAAACTTTTTTCACAGGAAATACGAAAAGAGAATTATTAAGTTCGATTCGCAATTATTACGAAATGATAAAGGCGCAGGCAACAGGCATCGTGAGCCATACCGAAAAGCAGAACTTTTTGAAGGCGATTTATGAGAACTTTTACAAGGCATACAATCCCAAAGGCGCGGATAGGTTGGGCATCGTTTACACGCCTTCCGAAATCGTGAAATTTATGCTTGAAAGTACGGATTATTTGTTGGAAAAGCATTTTGGAAAGACGCTTTCTGACAAAAATGTGGACATTTTAGACCCCGCCACAGGAACAGGCACTTTCATTTGTGATTTGTTGGAATACATTCCTAGTCAATACCTTGCGTACAAATATGCAAATGAAATTCACGCCAACGAGGTCGCAATTTTGCCTTATTACATCGCCAATTTGAACATCGAATACACCTATCAGCAAAAAATGGGACAGTACCAAGAGTTCCCCAATATTTGTTTCGTTGATACCCTCGACAACATTGGCGGCTTAGGTTACAAAGGCAAACAATTTGATATGTTTGGCTTCTCTGCCGAAAATGCCGAGCGCATCAAAAAGCAAAATGAGCGCAAAATTTCTGTGATAATTGGCAATCCTCCGTACAATGCCAACCAACAAAATGAAAACGACAACAACAAAAATCGTGAATATAAGGAAGTAGATAAGCGCATAAAAGACACTTTTATCAAGGAAAGTTCGGCACAAAAAACCAAAGTTTACGATATGTATGCGAGGTTTTTGCGTTGGGCGATGGACAGATTGGGCGAAAATGGCATGATTTCTTTTGTCATTAATCGCTCTTTTATTGATAGTCGCACTTTTGATGGATTTAGAAAAGTATTGGCAAATGAATTTGATTATATTTATCTCATTGATACCCAAAGTGATGTGCGTAAAAATCCTAAAATCGCAGGCACGACCCACAATGTTTTTGGCATACAAGCAGGCGTGGCGGTTATCTTTTTGGTGAAAATAAAAAGTTAAATACAATCAATATGTTACCTGTTTATCAAGCAAAGCGATTTCATCGAATCTTATCTGAGGGAGGCTTTAGTAAACCTTGGTTAGTGGAAGTCGAAGTAGAGGGAGTTAGCCCTTTTTTTGTCATGAAAGTATATACTACTGAACACATCGAAGCAAGGAATTGTGTAACGGCAGAGGTTGTGGGGCATCTTTTGGCTTGTGCGTTTGATTTCAAGACACCGAATGCAGCCTTAATAGAAGTGGAAAGTGAGACATTTAGAATGAGTTTGCCTCATAACGCAGGTTTGTTGTTAGATACAAGCGTTGATGAACGCATAAAGTTTGGGACTACTTATATTGACGGGGTGGCACAAGCAAATGTAAATCAACCACTTAGCGAGTATGAACCTTCCTTTTTAGATACCCTCTACGCTTTTGATAACTTTATACGCAATGAAGATAGAAGGCAAAGAAATCCTAATCTGTTACAAGAAATCTCGACAGGTGAGATGGTATTAATTGACCATGGATTAGCGTTGCAAGATGTGAATAGGAAAAATATAAGTTCCTTGCTAGAGGAAATAACAACTGAGCAATGGAGGGACAAAATGCAAAATTTAACCCTAAATCATTTCGCTTATCCTTACTTATCTATCGGAAATGCGAAGGAAAAATCAGAATATTTTGATACATTTGCTTTTTATTTGAAATTGCTAGATATTTCTGTAATACATACCTATCTTTCTCAATTAGAAAAATATGGGTATCATACAGAAAAAGAAAGTATTTTATCTTATTTTTCATTTATAAAAAAGAACGCTAGTTTGTTTATTAAAATGTTAAAACAATCCATCAAATGAAAAATACATTATTATATTGTCCACTACAATATCGTCATTCATTGCTATCTGATACAAATATCACAATAGCACTGCTTGTTTATCAAGAAAATACGGGCGAAATCCAATTTTTTGAGGGGGAAAAGGAACTTTTGGAAATAAAAAAAATGTATCCTACGATAAAACAGACTATCCTTAACACATACTTTGAAATCATTCGTAAACAAATCCAAAAATTTCCTCCTGAAAAAAAACTAGAACGTGAGGGATTTCAAACGTATATCTACCACTATCTTCTTCCAAAAGATGACACATCGCTACAATTTGGGGTTGTGGGAACGGCAGAAAACCTGAATGGAAATATAAAAGAAAAAATAAATTTCTACAAAACGTTATTTTTGCCACAGACATTTGAAGGGAAAAAAATCCTTCAAACCTTTGACGCATTTCTGACGCAATACGCAAAAGGTAGAAATCAAATCCTTATCACAAAAAATGGCAAAGTAGATAAGCAGTTTTCAATTTGTGCTGACAGAGCTTGGAAAATAGGAGGGATAAGTTATTTTTTATGGGCGGCAGATTTGAGTACTCAAAGAAGTCAGCAGACACTACAAATAAAAATACAAGAATGGCAAGAATTATTAAATGTAGCACATAAAGAAAGTGATAAATTCCATTTTTGGATAATCCCACCTTTAGATGATAAGAAAAAAGAAGTTTATATAAAGGAAATTAAAACGAAACTTGCACCTTTACCCATTGAAATATTTTTGCCTGAACAGTGGGTTGAATATGTTAAAAGTATAGTCCAAACAACAGAAAATTCGAACATGAAAAAAGCAATTATCTCCTATTTTTCCCTCGCTGATGAAATGCGGAAAGAGGAAAAACTTCAATGGTTTCGTGAAAATAAACTGCAATCCATTGCTTTTGAACGTATTACCCCCGATGAAAAAGGAAATTGGATAAACCTCGCTGATAATTCAGAATGGGACACGCTGCTACCTGTGTGTAGTAAAGGGAATGAGGAAAAAGCTATTTTTGAGTTTTCGTCTTTGGGGGTTTCGACCAACCGAGATGAATGGGTGTACGATTTTTCAAAGGAAAATTTGCAGCTTAAAATGCAATTTTTTATTAACAGTTATAATGAATTGTTTGAAAAACAGGACTTTTCATGGAAAGAAGAAATTAAATGGAGTAGAGATTTAAAGAAAAAATTTGAACGCGGACAGCGAATATTATTTGATGAAAACTTAATAGTTAATACAAATTACCGCCCTTTTATTAGCATAAAATGGTATGTAGAAAAGGCATTAAATGATATTTTTACACAAAATCATTATGATATTTTTGGGAAGGAATTAAAAAATCATAATCAGCTCATTAATATAAATAAAAATGGGAAAGATATACGATTTTTTGCATCAGGCATAATTTCAGACCTTCATTTTTTAGGAGA
>JBJXHA010000038.1:0-5443 GCA_046160275.1 Bacteroidia bacterium
CCTGGAAAAGAGTGTCCTAGTGCTTTGCGCGGGGCAAAATATGCAACGTCTGAAGTTGTCATTGAAAAAAAGCGCATTATTTCATGGGACAGAGGGTTTAATGCCAAAGATGAACACGTTTGGGGCGCGAAAAATGGCGGATATGAATTTGTGAGAAAGAAGTAATTTGTGATAAATATTGACTTATCGACAGCGTTGGTGTTAGCGTATATTTAAATTTCAAACCTACGCTAAACAATAAAAAATTCTCCATTTTTAACTATCCATTCTCCATTACCTGATACTTATGTGGAATCGCCTATTTAGTTTTTACGCCTTATTTATTTTCTTCAGCATGATTCCACTCTTGCTGTTTGCTTATTTGTGCGTAGCTTGGATGCCTGACCGTCAAAGAACGCTGACCATGTACCGAATGAATCGCATGATGCTTGGTTTTTGGTTTTTTATAAGTGGATTTACCCTAAAAATAGAAGGCGAAGAACTCATAGACCCACAAGCCACCTACGTTTTTGCAGGCAACCACGTGAATATGCTCGATGTACCGATGGCGGGCTACGTGCTCATGCACTATTTCAAACCCATTGTAAAACAAGAAACGCGCGATTTGTTCTTGCTTGGCTATTTGTTTCGCATTTTAGGGATTCCTGTGGATAGAACCAATGCCACACAAAGAAGTCAAGTGTATCAGCAGATGGCAGAGGCTTTAAAAAAGGGGATTTCCATTGCTTTGCTTCCCGAAGGCACAAGAAATCGCACCGATTTGCCCCTACTTCCGTTCAAAAATGGAGCTTTTCGCGCTGCGATTGAAGCGCAAGTGCCGATTGTGCCTATGGTGTTCTTAGACATTCGGGAGTTGCAAGCAGATGTAGATGCGTGGCGTGCTGTTCCCGGTAAAATGCGCTTCAAATATCTTCCGCCGATTCCAACCGCAGGCATGACCCAAGATGATGCCGATGAATTAAAGAAAAAAGTGTTTACCCAAATTTATGAAGTTTTGGTAACCGAAGATAGTTTTTGCAAAAATTGGAAAGGAAAAATAGAAGATTTGCAAATGGATTTCCCAAATCCCTAGAAAATACTTACCTTTCGCTTGAAAATGCGTACTGTCGTTTCCTATATTGCCGTTTGTTTGCTACTTGTCCTCCTATTCCAACAGAATGGGTGGATCATTTTGCATCAATGGGAGCGAAAAATGTGGCAAGAAAATGTATCGCAAAGAATTGAAAATCAAAAAGATGAAGTTCAAGTGTTGCGATTTTCTTATCAGGCTTATCAACAACTTATTTGGGAGGAAACAGAAAAAGAATTTTGGCATCAAGGCAAATTGTATGATGTGATAAAAGTGGAAAAACAAGCAAACGAAGTCTTAGTGTTTGCCATTTCAGATGCAAAAGAATATTTCTTAATCGAAAAATATATCCATCAAATAAAAGAACTTACACAGGCAGAAAAACATAGGCCTACCAAAATACCTTATCTCATTACTCATTATTTACCTACTCATTTTTATTGGGAAGCCTTTGTAAAAGTATTTTCCAATGAACCACTTTGCCTTTTTGATGAAAATAGTAAGGCTTTGTGCGACCTATTTCCGCCCATTCCTCCCCCTGAAAAAAGATAACTCTTCTGAAAGTATGCAGCATTTTTAGCGTTTTAGCGTTCGGGACTCTTAGTTCCGTACGCTAAAACGCTAAAAATGCACCTACTAATTTTTCGTCCGTTGTTGGTATGCTGATAAGCTACCAACAACCTATTATCTTATTTATTTCTACTTTAATTTCATGAAAAAATATATTTTATCCGCTATTTTCATTTCTATTTCCCTCTTTTCTTTTGCACAAACCGATTCCGTAAACTTAGAAGAAGTGGTAATTTCAGCCAACAAAGTCGAAGAAAGTGCGGCAAATGTGATACAAAAAATTACCGTAATTGATGCCAAACAACTCGAAGCCTATAATGCGCAAAATGCTGCCGACCTTTTAACACAAAGCGGTGAAGTATTGGTTCAAAAAAGTCAGCAAGGTGGAGGTAGCCCTATTCTTCGTGGTTTCGAGGCAAGTCGCGTGTTGTTGTTGGTTGATGGCGTAAGAATGAACAATCTCATTTATCGTTCAGGGCATTTGCAGAATGTTATTACCATTGATAACCAAATGCTTGACAGAGTAGAGGTGGTAATGGGCCCCGCTTCTACGGTGTATGGAAGCGATGCTTTGGGCGGGGCGATGTGTTTTTATACTAAAAAACCGAAATTTAGCTACGAAAAAGGGAAACTCTTATTCAAAGGCAATGCCATGAGTCGTTGGAGTTCGGCAAATGCAGAAAAAACAGGACACATCAATATCAACCTTGCCAATACGCGCTTTTCCTCCCTTACTTCATTTACTTACAATGATTTTGGCGATTTGCGAGCAGGAAGCGTTTATTCCCCAAAATATCCAAATTTTGGCAAACGCGCTTTTTATGTAGAACGTTTTGCAGGAAAAGATTCTATCCTACAAAATAACCGCCCCAATTATCAAATCGGAAGTGCTTACAAGCAATGGGGATTTATGCAAAAGTTGGCATTTAAGCAAAATGATTATACCACGCATCAACTCAACATTCAGCTCTCTAATTCGGGAAATGTGCCTCGCTACGACAGATTGACGGAGATAGGCGGCAATGGGAGACCCTTACAAGCCGAATGGTATTATGGTCCCCAGAAACGCAACCTATTTGCCTATGACATGAAGGGAAAAAGCCTTCATATTGGCATCAATTACCAACAAATCGAAGAAAGTCGCCACAACCGCAGGTTTAACAGCACAAATCTCAACCACCGCATCGAAAAAGTGCAAGTGTGGGGCGCAAATATAGATTGGCACAAAAACACCGACAAGCATGACCTAAGAGCAGGCTTAGATATGCAGTGGAATGATTTAAAATCAAGGGCTTACAAGGAAAATGTGGACACAAAAGTGCAAGGCTCGCTTGACACCCGCTATCCTGATGGTAAAAATAACCAACTTAATTCTGCCATTTATGCAACGCACACTTGGCATATTTCGCCTAAATTTACGTTAAATGAAGGGATTCGTTTGAGCTATATCCTGCTCAATTCGACTTTTACAGATACGAGCTTTTTTGCTTTTCCTTTTAATGCCGTAAGGCAAACGCAACTTGTTCCCAACGGAAACATTGGCGCGATGTATAGCCCTTCGAAGAAGGTACGACTTTCTTATTTATTCTCTACGGGATTTCGCTCACCTAACATTGATGATTTGAGTAAAGTCTTCGAGTCTAGCAGCAGCGCGCAACGCCTTATCGTCCCCAATGAAAATTTGAAGCCAGAAAGAACCATTAACCAAGAACTAAAATTATCGCTGGGCAATAAAACGATAAAATGGGAAATTGTGGGCTTTTACACAATGTTCAACAATGCGATTGTGGCTGATAAATTTCAGTATGAAGGTAAAGATTCGGTATTGTATGATGGCGTTCTGTGTGAAATTTATGCCAATCAAAACAAACGCAATGCTTTTATTTATGGCGGTAGTAGCAACTTACGTTGGCAAATTTCGCCCGAATTTTCGGCAACTTCTAGCCTTACTTATACAAAAGGTCGCATAAAAACAGACACTACGCCTGCCCCGCTTGACCACATTGCGCCCATGTTTGGCAAAACGTCTTTGTTATACGCCAATGAAAAAGGGCAAGTGGAACTATGGGCAAATTACAGCGCGGCAAAAAAAATCGAGGAGTATATGTTGAATGGTGAAGACAACGAAATCTATGCAACCCCAGACGGAATGCCCGCTTGGTGGACACTGAATTTTCGTGCTGCCTACCAACTCCATAAAAACGTACTCCTTCAAACATGCGTAGAAAACCTCTTAGATAGGCACTACCGCGTATTTGCCTCAGGCATCAGTAGCGCAGGCAGAAACGTCTATTTTGCCTTAAAAGTGAATTGGTAGGAGTGAAAAGAAAAGTCATTTTGCAAAAATGACTTTTCTTTTTAAAAATGAAAAACAAGCCTTATCTTTGTGTAAAATTTAACCTAGAAAATATGCAAATTCTCTCCTTAACACTTGAAAATTTTAGATGCTTTGAACGCCTTGAATTAAAATTATCGCCCCAATTTAATGTACTCATTGGCGAAAATGGCAGTGGAAAAAGTGCTGTTATGGACGCGTTAGCGAAGGCGATAGGGAATGCTTTTCCAACAAATGCAGTGGGCGGTTTGACTCCGAGCCTACCCGTTCCACAAAAAGAGGACAAAGACATTCGTTACCTTTTCTCTGATAAAGGAAAGGAAACAATTCTTGCAGATAAAGTAAAAGTGGGGTATATTTTATCAGATGGGCAAAGTCATACCTTCGATTATAAGGAGGCACATTCTTGGAATCAAACCCTTCTAGCTAAGACTAAAACACTTCTCCTCGCAGCGAAAGCAGGAGAAAATGTAAATCTTCCCATTTTTGCTTACTATCCCGCAAATCGTAACTGGCAAACTAAAAATGCTGCAAATGCCAAAGATTACGAGAGAGGTTCACGTTTAGAAGGATATAAAGATTGGTTTCAACCGAATGTAAGTACGGATTTTGTTATTTCTTGGGTAAAGAATAGAGAGTCAGCAGATTTGCAGCAAAATAAAAGAAATGGAAACGGTGGAAAGGCTTTTGAAATGAGTTTACTTCGCCAAGTTGCGCAAAATTGTATTCCAAATTGCGAGGAAGTGTATTACGATTTTGATGAAACGCAGCTAATGTTGAAAATAAAAGGCGAAGCAAAAGAGGAAGATAATTCAAAACCAAGCGAGGAGGTTAAGGGGAAAGAAAAATGCGAATCAAAAGAAGAAGATAATGCGGAATCAAAAGAGGAAAATAGTGGAAAAGTAGAAGGAAAAACCTTGCCTTTCAACCTACTTAGTAGTGGCTTTCAAAATATGTTTGCCATTGTGATGGATTTGGTATTTCGCTGCGCCCGTTTAAATCCACATTTAAGAGAAAACGCCTGTAAAGAAAGCGAAGGCATTGTGTTAATTGATGAATTGGATTTGCATTTGCACCCAAATTGGCAAAAAAGAATTGTAGGCGATTTGCAAAAATCTTTTCCTAAATTGCAATTTATTGTTACGACTCATTCGCCTTTTATTATTCAAGATGTACCAAAATCCCAGATACAAGTCTTGAATCAGCAAAAAGCGGAAATGCCAAAATTTGAACCTAATTTACTCACGCCCGACAGCATTTTCACGATGATTCAGGGCGTAGAGGATATTGAAACGCAAGAAAGAACCACTAAAATAGAAGAATTAGCAAGCCTTGATATTTTAATGCTTGCCTTAAAAAAGGAAGGCAAAGAAAGTAGCCCAGAAATGCAACAATACTGGAATAAATTTCGAGAAATTGCGCAGGAATTGAATTGGGAAACAATATTTATTAATACCAATGATACATCT
>JBJXHA010000039.1:0-2863 GCA_046160275.1 Bacteroidia bacterium
CAAGCAAATAAATGGGCTAAAAAATGGTAAAGATTTAAAATGGAAAGGAGCTTTAACCACAGAAGGTCGCGGGCTATTGCAAAGGCTTACAAATCAAAAAGATACGCTACTTAGTCATAAAAAAGATGGTGTTACTACTGCCAAATTAGAGAACATGACAAAGGAGAATGAAGCCGCAGCAAAAGGCAATGAAAATGCGAATTTGGTGCGTTTTGTCATTGCCTTAATTGAGCTTATTATTATGTTCGGTTGTTATTATGTGGAAAAATACGAACACACCGTATTTATGGAAGTGGAATTTAACAGTAATAAGAAAAAAGCGACCGAACCAAGCGAAAAAGAGGCGAAAGAAACGCAACCTAAACACAAAAAAAATGGGCTGCAACTAGACCTTGAAAACTTGCTTAAAGACACGATTTTACAGAAAATTCTAGGTGTAAATAAGCCAACTTTACAAGAGCAAACGACCCTTGCACAAGTTGAAAATGTGCAGCCTACAGTAAGCGAACCGACTGACAAAGTACCTACGAAAATAGGATTTACTCAACCCAACAAGCTGCCTACCAAACAGCTCACAATTTACGATGAAGCGAATAAGGTAAAAAGCGAAATAGGTAGCGAAAAAAATTGTTTACATTGTGCCAGTACTTACAAGGTAAAAGTAGCAGGGCAAAAGTATTGCACCACAGATTGTAGAATTGAGAGCAAAGATTACCCACCACAAGTGAAAGAGCAGCTAAAAGCGAGAGCAAAGGGCAAAAGTAAGTAGTAACCTAAGCAGAAAGAACGGTAAAACATCGTTCTTTCTACCTCCAAAACAATGTATAACTTTCTAATTTTTAATTGATTATGAGTTTAGATGATAAATTAAACAGCGTGATTGATAAACTTGATACCTTGATAAGTTTGCAAGTAAGTCAAGTAAGCGATAAGTATTTGACCGTGAGCGAAGCAGCCGTTTTTTTAGGTGTTTCTTATGTAAAAATGAGGGATATGATAGGAGAAAATAAATTTCCTTATTCCTACGATAATAGCTTGAAAAGGAAGCACATACGCATTAAACAGAGCGACTTACAAAGCTACCTAGATAGCTTGCAGCATACGTAAAAAAAGGGGTATAAGGCTTGTTTTCAAGTCTTATACCCCCTTTTGAATGGGACAAAAAAAATGCTTTTACATTGGCGTTGTAAAAGCATTGAGTAAAAATTTACTGTAAGTAATTAATAACAGCACAAAGTTATGCAAAATGACTTTCTTACGCAAGGAAAAACACAAAATTCTTTGCCAAACATTGATTTTTTTAAAGATGTAGCAAGTAACTACATCTGCCTACTAAAAAATGATTTAGAAGGCGAAAATATTAAACCACTAGATTTCCCTTTTTGCACAGATAGAGCAGACAGATTTTTTCCTGCAAAAGTTGAAAGAATGATAAAAGAATGTGCAGAAGTTGAGGGACTAGATAGGGATATTTTGACCGTAGCCGTATTGAGTGCATTTAGTACGGCAATGGGAAACAAAAGAAAAAGCGTTAGGGTACAGCGCAAGAATTTCAAGGACAAATCAACGGCTTTGTTTTGCGCAGTCGTTTCCAAGTCTGGAACATCAAAAAGCCCAAGCATTGACTTTGCCCTAAACCCAATCAAAGATAGGGAGCTAAAACTAAGAGAAAGTTACGGAATTGAGAAGAAGGAATATGACAGAGCCTACAAATTTTTTCTTAAAAATGGTGGAGATGAACCCATTCCCCCAGCTCCCTTTGCTCAAACTTTTTCTACTGATTTCACCTTTGAAAAAATCCCTTTGATGATGGCAAACAATCACAATGGGGTACTTTTGTTGGTTGATGAACTGCGAGATTTGTTGCTAAAAATAGACAAAAACGAGGGGGGAGATACTTTCTTATTAAATGCTTGGAATGGTGGGCAAGTTACAAGAGATAGAGTAGGACAATCCGATATTTTTATAAAAAACGCAAATGTAGGCGTTTTAGGCGGTTTGCAGCCTTGTTATTTGTCAAAGTTCAATGAGAACGAGCGAAACAAATCGGGGCTTACTTCACGCTTTTTGTTCCTTTATAAGTTAGACTTGGAAGCAGTTGAGGATAAGGGAAGTACTTATTCGGGCGATGAATACGATTATTATTCAACCCTACTAAATACAATTTTCGATTCTTCGGAACTAGATGAAGTCGGGCATTTAGTTCCTCATTGGTACAAAATAGATGGAGAGAGCGAGGAACTTTTTAGGTATTGGGTAAACGAAAATAAGGCGTTGGCTAACTTATTAAAAGAGCCTATTTTGGAGGGAATAAGAAGCGTTTATTTGAAGCTAGATAACTATTTATTAAGGTTTTGCACCATTTTACAAACTATCAAAGATTTTGCAAACGGCAACCCTAAAAACGGAATTATTGAGCTTGGAACGGTGATGAACGCAATACATTTAGTGGAATTTTTTAGGCGGCAAGCAATACAGGTACAGCGAGAATTTATGGACACAATGCCAAAAGCATTTAAAGAAATGAAAAAAGAGCATCTAGCCTTTTACAATTCTTTGCCCGATGAATTTAGCCGTAAACAAGCCTTAGATATTGCAGAAAGTTTCGACTTGTGCAAGTCAAAAACAAGTATTGCAACAACTGTAAACAGGGTATTATCTAAGGCACTAGATAGCAGAGTTTTGGCAGGGAATTTTACAAAATACGTTAAAACGCGGGGGGTATGATGTACGACAAAGCAGCACTAAAAGAGCTTAATATATTGGCACTTTGCCAAGATTTAGGCATCTATTTTTCCAAGCAACAGGGCGGCAAATGGTGGGGCTTGTGTCCCTTCCATTCAGAAAGAACCCCTAGTTTTAG
>JBJXHA010000040.1:0-27170 GCA_046160275.1 Bacteroidia bacterium
TGCCCTTAGTAAGTGTGTTTACTTGAACTTTATTTTGCACCAATTCTCCCCCTAAAACGATTCTGCCTGTCATATCCAAAACCACATAAGTAATGTCACGATTTTGAATATTTTGACCTAAATTCACAGATAAAGAATTTTGGGTAGGATTTGGGAAAATATGCACTTCTGAAGCCCATTGATGCTCAAGTGCCAAAATAGTATTGCTGTACATAACATCGTCCCAATAATACGTTTTGCTTCCTGCTGCTGCGCCAGTTGTTCCAAAATTGAAGAAAATGGAAGCCATATCAAAAGGAAAATTGGGATTGAAAGCTGCTGTTCCAGGTGCTTGATTGTTAAAATTAAAGGTCAAGTATTCCCATTGATTAGCAACAGTTGTCATCGCTTCTGTTTCCACAGATTGCGTGGGTTGTCCATGCACTTCCACTTTTAACCTTACGGGAATATTTGCATCAGGAGAATAAACTCTCACACGCATGGTTCTGTCAGTCGCAGTAAAAGGAATGACATTTGCAAAACCTAGCGGTGTACCAATCGTTGTTCCCGCCCAAGTCGCGCAGCCTGTTCCTTTTGTTGAAATGGCAACCGTATTTAAAAAATTGGTAGGATCTGCGCCTAATGTAGTTACAGTTCCACCAAAATCAGTAAGTGTATAGTCTATCGCAGGATCTTCGAAGGTTACACTTAAATCAATTTGAGCTAAACTGCTTCCTTGCACAAAATTAATATCGTCATGATAAAAAGTGAAATTTGGACTTCCATCTCCCATCACACCCAAATCATAAATAATAACGATAGAATTATAAACATTAGAAGCTGCACCTGTAAAATTCCAACTTAACTCTTCCCATTTGTTTACTGCCGTTGTATAATCTGTTTTTTCTAAGGCAATTTGTCCATTTGGATTTTCTATTTTAAACAAAACAGGACAACCTGCACGCGGAGAGAATACCTTCATTTTGAAAGTGGTATTTGTCGAAAAATCCAAATTAGAGGCGAGTATCATTTTAGTTCCCCCCCAAACTTGTCCCGCATTTTTTACCATTTTCTGAACTGTGGTACTTGGGTTAATGCTTGTAGGAGAAGGATTTGCGACTAAACTCGTAGTACCCCCATCAAAATCATGAGAGGTATAAACGACATTTGGCGTTTCAAAAGTGATGGGGAAATTTAAAATGGTGGCCCCTGTTCCTTGTACAAATTGAACTTCATCTTGATAAAAAGTAAAATTTGGACTTCCATTTCCCATTACGCCAAAATCATACATAAAGGAAATATAATTGTAGGTGTTTGACAAATTCCCCGTAAAATCCCAACTTAGCTCTTCCCATTGATTGGCAACCGTTGTGTAAGCTGTTCTCTGAACAAAAGCCGCGCCCGTAGCATCTTCTAATTTTAATAAAATGGGACAATTTGTACGAGGCGAATACACTTTCATTTTGAAAGTATTGTTCGTTGAGAAGTCCACAAAACTGCTTAGGTTTATTTTACTTCCTCCCCAAACCTGCCCTGTATTTTTTACCATTTTCAACACGTTTGCGCTTGTATTAATTCCACCTGGAAATGGATTCGCCATCAAGGTTGTTACACCTCCATCAAAATCTATCATGGTGTAAGTAACAGCGGAATTATCAAACGTAATAGGTAGAGCAACCTGCGCCATTGAGGTATTGAATGATAAAACGCTCATCAATAAAATAAAAAACCTAGCAACCTTTTGCATAATAAAGTAATGGAGAATTGAAAATGAAAAATAGAGCGCTATTTCCTTGATGGTAAGTTATCGCCTACCAACAAGGAAATAGTAGTGTAAACTATTCTTTTATAAACCTTTTGGTAATTACACCTGTTTCGGTAAGAATTTGCAAAGAATAAATACCACTTGCTAAATTGCTTATGTTCAATGCATTTTGTGTCAATTCACCTTTCATTTTTACGCTTCCTGTCATATCTATAAGGGTATAACCTTGTACTTGATTTGCAGGAATTTCTCCTAATTGAACAAACAATTCATTTTGCGCAGGATTAGGCGTGATTTTTACCGAAGCAGTAAAAGGACTTTCAATTGCGCTAAAAGTGCTATACATTAGATTATCCCAATAATAGGTTTTGCTACCCGCAATTGCGCCAGTTGTTCCAAAATTAAAGAAGATAGAAACCAAATCATAAGGCAAATTAGGGTCAAAAGCAGGTGTTCCTGACACATGATTGTTAAAATCAAAAGTCAAATATTCCCATTGATTTGCTACAGTTGTCATTACGTCTGTTTCTACCGATTGATTTTGCTGTCCATGTACTTCTGCTTTTAATCTTATCGGAATACCCGCGTCAGGAGAGTAAACACGCACACGCATGGTTCTATCAGTTGTAGTAAAAGGAATGACATTTGCCAAACCTGCAGGTGTACTTGCAGTTGTTCCTGCCCAAAATTCCGAGCCTGGCCCTTTTGTCGTAATTGCTACGGTATTAGCAGCATTTGTAGGGTCTGGCCCTAAAACGGTAAAGTTTCCACCAAAATCCGTTACCGAATAGTCCACATTTGTAGCCTCAAAAGTAATAGGTAAATCTATTTGATTTAAACCACCGCCTCCACCTTGCACAAAATTAATGTCATCTTGGTAGAAAGTAAAGTTTGGACTACCATCGCCCATTACGCCTAAATCATAAATAATAACGATAGAATTATAGGTACCAGAAGCAGCACCCACAAAGCTCCATGATAATTCTTCCCACTGATTCGCTACGCTTGTAAGGGTTGTTTTTTCTACAAATATATTACCTGTCGCATCTTCCAATTTAAACAACACAGGACAACCTGTACGTGGAGATAAAACCTTCATTTTAAAGGTATTATTTGTGGTAAAATCCAAAGTAGAAGCCAAAAACATTTTTGTTCCACCCCATACTTGGTCAGCGTTTTTAATCATTTGCTGCACGGTAGTACTTGTGTTGATACCTGCCGACAAAGGATTAGACATAACCGTAGTTGCTCCTCCATTGAAATCCAAAGCGGTATAAGTTACGCCTGGTGCTTCAAAGGTAATCGGTAAATTTAATAAACCTGGTCCCGTTGTGGATTGTACAAACTGAATATCATCTTGATAAAAGGTGAAATTCGCGCTACCATCGCCCATTACGCCCAAATCATAGATAAAAACTAAGTGGTTGAAAGTCCCTGAAGCGCTTCCTGAAAAATCCCAACTTAATTCTTCCCATTGATTGGCAACGGTAGTAGTCGTACTTTTTTGCACAAAAGCCGCGCCCGTAGCATCTTCTAATTTGAACAAAACGGGGCAGCCCACGCGTGGAGAATACACTTTCATTTTGAAAGTGTTGTTGGTAGTAAAGTCAACAAAGGAGTTCAGCATTAATTTGCTTCCGCCCCATACTTGCCCCGTATTTTTTACCATTCGCAAAACACTAGGCGTAGTGTTGATTCCTGTTTGTGAAGGATTCGCCATTAAAGTGGTTGTTCCTCCATCAAAATTTGTCATTGTGTAGGTAATGTTGGAGTCATCGAAGGTGATAGGCAAATTTAATTGAGCCCTCACCTGCCCCAATGCCAAAACGGCAACTAACAGTAAAAGTAGCTTACGAAACTTTTGCATAGATGGACAATTTGAGAAAGTGAATATATAAGTATTTAAGTATCTAAGTATTGGTTTTGCAAAGCTAAGGAATTTTTTTTCTATTTGTCAATAACTTATTGTAAAAAAAACAATTATTTATCCTAGAAAAATCCAAAAATAAACACAAATCATTAATAATCAGTAATTTATCACAAGTAATTATGTAAAAAAAAAACATAGTTATTGTAAATAGTACACACATAGTTATTGTAAAAAGTACGTAACTAGGAATACTAAAAAACCTTACGAGTAGGCGTAGCCCCTCGTAAGGTTTTTTGTCTTATAATTAGGCATTTATCAGCCTCAGTCTAATTACAAGTAATGTTCAAGTTTTAATTTTAAATTCCTTTCAGTCGTCTATATAATTCCCTATAATTTTTAACAGGTGTTTTCACTTTTCCTGAATAATCTATCTTTATTTTTTCGTCTATTAACTCTTTTTCATTCAAACACAAGGGAAATACAAATTCTGGTTTACCAAAACAATTAACAGGGCCATATTTAATCGCATAAATCTGAATGTTTCCTTGTTCATCTTGCTTGATTAAGGGAAAATCTTGCGTATATTGAAGGTAATATTTCACTAATCGTTGTCCTTCAATTTTTGAGATTAGCTCGTTTTGGCTCTCTTCAAAATGAAACTCGATATGCTCTCTGTTATCCAATAAACTATATGTGCCAAAATAATAACCTTGCTCTACTTTTACAATTCCATGCCAAAGGACAGAATTAAAAGGAGTAGGCGAGACCATTAATTTTTCGTATTTAATATTTTGATTTTTTAATGCTTCTACAAAATGCTGATTTGCAATACCTTTCGATATAAAAGTCCAAAAAAGAAAGGTGCTTGAAAGCAACAAAGTTCTGTTGATTATTCTTTGCCTATTCCCTTCTTCTTGATTTTTCACTAACAAAATAACAATTCCTACCAATAAAATGAGCGTATAAGTAGGCTCTAATACATGAATATTATTTGTCGAAAACAAATGCCCATGAAAAGGGCTTAATAGTTTTGTCCCATAAGTTGTACACCAATCTAAGAGAGAATGTGTCATAATTGCCAAAAAAAATGCCCAATTCCAACTCGCTCTTGATTGTTTTTTTTGATAAGCACGATAAGCTATTTCTCCTAATAAAAAACTTAGTAAAACAGCAAATACCATAGAATGCGATACGCTTCTATGTACAGTTAAAAATGCAACTTCGTTAAAAAAGGGAGAGAGGAATATATCTAAATCGGGAATAGTTCCCGCAATCGCCCCAATTAGCAAAGATTTTTTCCCTATTTCTTTGTCTTTAACAACTGCAAATGTTGCAGCGCCTAATAATGCCTGTGTAAACGAATCCATCAATTGGTATGTAAAATGTTTTTATATGTTTGCTCAATATATTGTTCAAAATATAAGATTCGTACAGGAATACCTTAACAATCAATATATTATAGAAAACAAGGGTTAAATTGTGTGCCTCCAAAGTGTAAGGCAATTTACAAAATATACTTTTAACGGAAGCCTTCGCTTGGGCAAAGGCTTCCGTATTATGTTAATAGCATTTCTGTGGGTAAAAAATTACACCCCCACGCTTTGTTTTTGCTTTTCGGCATAGGCACTTGCGGCTTCACGCACCCAAGCTCCCTCATCGTAGGCGCGTTTGCGTGTTTCGAGACGTTCTTTATTGCAGGGTCCATTTCCTTTTACCACATTCATAAATTCGTCCCAATTAATCTCGCCAAAATCGTAATGTCCCCGCGCTTCATTCCATTTCAAATCGGAGTCAGGAATGGTTAATCCCAAAATTTCGGCTTGTGGTACAGTCGCATCAATGAATTTTTGGCGCAAATCATCGTTAGAATTGCGTTTAATTTTCCATTTCATAGATTGCGCAGAGTTAGGCGAGTTATTGTCGCTAGGGCCAAACATCATAATGGAAGGCCACCACCAACGATTTAAGGCATCTTGTGCCATTTTTTTCTGTTGTGCTGTTCCATTCGCCAAAGTCAGCATAATTTCGTAGCCCTGTCTTTGATGAAAGGACTCTTCTTTACATACACGCACCATTGCGCGGGCATAGGGTCCATAAGAAGCACGGCACAAAGGCACTTGATTCATGATTGCCGCACCGTCAACCAGCCAACCAATCGCGCCAATATCAGCCCAACTCAATGTGGGATAATTAAAAATACTCGAATATTTTGCTTTTCCTGAATGCAGGTCATTCACGAGGTCATCGCGGTTTACGCCCAGCGTTTCTGCTGCCGAATACAAGTATAAGCCATGCCCTGCCTCATCTTGCACCTTCGCCAACAACACAGCCTTACGTTTGAGCGAGGGGGCACGCGTAATCCAATTTCCTTCCGGCAACATTCCAACAATTTCAGAATGAGCGTGTTGAGAAATTTGGCGAATCAAGGTTTTGCGATAGGCATCAGGCATCCAGTCCTTCGGCTCAATTTTTATTTCCGCATCAACTTTCGCCTGAAATTGCGCTTCTAATTGTGTTGTGTCCATATTGCTAGTTAAAATATTGTATAAATAACGGAGTTCTTATTACTATTTATGTTCAGAAATAATCGTTTCTACTTCTGTTACTGATAAACCACAAATTTGTGCAATTTGTTCTCTTGAAAAGCTATGGTTTTGCGCCAAATTTAAAACAATTTCAATATTTCGCTTGTCAGCTTTGACTTACACAAATAAAACGAACCCGATGTTTAGAAAGTTTTCTAAACATCGGGTAAAGCTAAGAAATTTCTGGGAATCTAAAAAATCGAAAAGGGTCTAACTTATTTTTTACTTTTCTCAAACTTTTTTGCCACTTCAAAGATTTCATTCAGTTTCCATGTATAGCGAGGAGTGACAACCATTTCCCCTAATTGGGCTTCACTGTCCTTCTTGAAATAGATCGTTTGCTCTCCTTCCCATGTTTTTATCCGCTTATCATACTCAAAATGCGTCCCTTCTACGTATTTTCTTCTCCCAATCAGTTCTTGCATTTCTTCATTCAACCTAAAAGTAAATGTAATATCAGAAGATACCAAAGTATCAGGCAATTCAACTTCAAAAGCACCATTTCTATCTGTTGTAAATTCAAAAGAATAACGATCTGTTTCTTTTGCAAAACCTTGATGTGTCGCCAACCAAGTTTGTACTCTTTCTAATGTGTCTTTTTGTCCTTCCGTTAACTGCACCGTACTATCTTTTTGCAAATTATATTGTGTATATCCCATTAAAAAATATAAATGCGCTCGTTCCTGCATATAAGGAACGTTAGATCCGAAAATATAGAGGTTAGAAATAGGATAGCTTGTTGCCTTATCCATCAATTTTCCTGATAAAACACGCCCCTTTCGTTGTAATTGAAGGGTTAAAGCGGTGGAAACACAGGGCTTTTTAATGGTTTCGTTGCAACCTGAGAAGGAAGGAAAAACCAATAAGCCCGCCAAAAATGCCGCAACATACTGTTTTACAGGAGAATAACTTCTACTGGGTTGAATATGCACATAACTTTCCCTCAATTGTGCAGGCAATATTCTACCACAAATTTTCTCATTTTCATGTAAATGCAGAAATTGTGCGATTTCTATACTTGTCATTTCGGTGAAATCTATCACTGTTTTTTGGCAATGCTGACAAAATCGCCCTTGCTCATTCGAAGTCATTTGCCCCCAGTTTTCGGTGCAAGGTTTTGGTACTGATAACTGATAGGTTGTTTTCATACAAGTAATTTATTGAAATTGATGTAGGTATAATGCAAAGGGAAAGGGAAGGTTACAAGGGCTAAAAAGGAGAATCACAAAAAACACAAAACATTTCTCAAAAAAAATCTATTCAAATTTAAAAATATGTATCTTTGCAGCAAAAGTAAAATTCATTTCTAACTGTTTACTGACAAAGCAAAATGGCACTTATTTCTTCTATTTCGGGAACTCGCGGCACAATTGGCGGCGCGGCAGGCAAAAATCTTACGCCTATTGATGTGGTAAAATTTGCTTCGGCTTATGGCATGTGGCTGCTCACAAAGCGCGACAATAACAAAGTCGTTATTGGGCGAGATGCGCGTCCTTCGGGCGAAATGGTGCATAGCTTGGTGGCAAATACCCTCGTTGCCTTAGGCTTTCATGTCATTGACTTAGGACTTTCAACTACGCCTACGGTAGAAATGGCGGTAACTGACCACAAAGCCGCAGGAGGCATTATTCTTACGGCTTCTCATAACCCTGTGGAATGGAACGCCCTCAAATTGCTCAATTATAAGGGCGAATTTGTAACCAGAAAAGATGGCGATGAAATCCTAAACATCTTAAAAAAAGAGCAATATCGTTTTTCGCAGGTGCAACATTTGGGAAAAATCGAGCAGGTAAGCAATGCTTTAGATAAACATATTTTCAAAATTTTGGCTTTGCCTTTGGTTGATGCCTATTCTGTGGGAAAAGTGGGCTTGAAAATAGTCGTTGATGGGGTAAATAGCAGTGGCAGCTTTGCTGTTCCACGCTTGTTGGAGGCGATGGGAATCAATGATATTATCGTGTTAAATGCTGAACCTACGGGTTGGTTTGCGCATAATCCTGAGCCGTTGAAGCAAAATTTAACGGAGATTTGTGAAGTCGTGAAGCGCGAAAAAGCAGATTTGGGCATTGTCGTTGACCCTGACGTGGATAGATTGGTATTGATTGATGAAAATGGGGAAATGGTGAGCGAAGAATATACCTTAGTGGCAATTGCAGATTATATTTTGCAGCGCCATAAAAGCCCCGTAGTTTCCAATTTGTCGTCTAGCCGCGCCTTAAAAGATGTGGCAGAGCGTCATGGTTGTCGTTATTATGCTTCGGCAGTGGGCGAGGTAAATGTTACGGAAATTATGAAACGCCACGATGCGTTGATTGGAGGAGAAGGAAATGGCGGCATCATTTATCCTGAATTGCATTATGGTCGAGATGCTTTGGTGGGAATTGCTTTGTTTTTATCACATCTTACCAAAAGTGGAAAAACCTGTTCGGCATTGCGGGCAACTTATCCCGACTATTTTATGTCGAAGCAAAAAATTGAATTGAAAGAAAGTACGAATGTAAGTACTTTGTTTGATGCATTCAAGGCGCAAAATCAAGGAGAAAAGTTCAATGACGTTGATGGATTAAAAATTGATTATGCTAATTCGTGGGTGCATCTTCGCACTTCTAATACCGAACCGATTATGCGCATTTACACAGAAGCAAAAACGCAAGCAGAAGCCGATGAGTTGGCGAATAAAGTGAAAGAGACCTTGATGAAGTTGGTGTAAGTATCAGTAGTAATTGATAACTAATAATGGAGAATTGATAATGATTAAAACAATTGATTATCAGTTGCTTATGATGATTAAAAAACCTTAACACTTTTGGTAAATTACTTAACAGCAACAGTTATCAGAAATAAAGTCCTGATTATCAATTAAATACTTTTTTGAAATGGGTAACTTATTTTGTTCATATTACTACGTTTCTCTCTCGTGTATATTTTTCCTTGGGGCTGTCTAAAAAAATCGGAACTCTTCGAAGAGTTTCGATTTTTTTACGTAGAACATAATAAAAAAAGCAATCATAATAGATGCTATTTTTTGTGAATTAGCCTTTTTGGACAGCCTCATGCCGAAAGCATTGGGCAACTTAAACGAGGTTTTGACTTTGTTTATTCCTCTTTTTAAGCCCAAACAACTAAAAAGATAAAAATATTCGCCGTTTTTGATAAAAAAACATATCTTTGTTTTTGAAACATAAAATTTTCTGCCCAATGGCAAATATTACCGAATTTACCTCCCAAATCCGTAGTTTGATGGAGCAGGATAACCTCTCAACTGCAATTTCTCAGCTTTCCACTTTTTTGAAAGAAAGTACTTTGCTTGATGAAGCCATACAGCAATCGGCTCGCTATACTGATGTCATGCGCCAAATTCGTTTGGGCGTAGTGAAGTTAGAAGATGCCAATGTCGAAAAAGCGAAAATCCGCTTGGCTATATTGGACTTGCTGCGTATCATGGAAGATAACAGCGAAACCCCAAACCAACAACCCAAAGCAGAAAAGCCAGCCAAAGAGGGCAAAACGATTATCCAAAATGCGGATAAAATTTATAACATTGACCATATTGATAACGCGAATTTTTCGTAACTGTTTCATGTAGCGGCGGCTGATTAAAATCAATTAAATAAACGCACTTTTGTAGCGGCTGCTTTAGCTGCCGTATCAGCGCAAAAACGAAGTTTTTGCCAATGGAGGGCAGCTGAAGCAGCCCATACAGCAAGCGTTTTGAAGCAATCCTACACAGTTTAAATCCAAAGTTTTTCCCTTATTTGCTCGCAGTGACAAGCCTTCAACTTTTAAACAAATCAAATCCCCCCTTCACTGCAAACGTCTATCGTTTGGGTGAAGGGGGATTATTTTAAAGTTGTTTATACCCTTGCTTATTTACAAACTTTTACCGTAGTTTCTTTGCCGTTTAGGTTAAAAGAAAGGAAGTAAATGCCTGATGTTAAATGGTTTGGCACTTCAAAGCGCATTTCATATTCGCCTTGTGTTTGATGTGTTTCATTCATAAAAGTATGTACTTTTTTGCCAAACATATCGGATAAGGTAAGGCTTGTATTACTATTGTTTGCCAAAGTGTAAGCAACCGTTACTTCGTCTGCCAAAGGATTGGGAGAAACAGAAACTTTTGCAAGAGAAGCTTCGTTGCTAGGCTCAAGAGAGGTTGTGTTAAAGGTAAAACGTCCATTTAGCACTACATTTGCTGCTGGTTGAAGAAACAACTTTGCGTACCCTGTTATGAATACCGTATTACCATCTATTGCCAAGTCATTCGCCATTTGTATCATAGGTTCATAAATAAGCAAATAGTTAGTCCAAAAACAAGCACTACAACCAATAGCATCTGAACCATCTGCTGGTAAGATTCCTCCACTTTGGAATGTTCTGTATAAATCTGTTGGAACCTGTTCCTCACCTACGAACTCGCCTCCTATCAAAATTCTATCATCTGGTAACACTTTTAAAGTATTAATATATGTTGACATTATGCCAACTCCGTAGTTACCAAAATTTACATCAATCACTCCGTTAGCATTTAATCCATATATTGCGCTTAGCCCAGTTACTACAATTTTACCTGTACTCTGTAAGCCTAAACCGCTTCCTACTTCTGTGGAAAATAAGGGTCTTGGAAATGGACCAGAGCCAGAAGTCGCCCCTATGTCATTCAGAAGGGTTGAGATATTGCTAAGCACAACTTTGCCATTCATTCCAAAACTGTTATCAAGGCTGCCGTCTGTATTGTAACGCGCTAGGGCTAATTGACAGTTATCACCAACAGCAGGCGTATTTACTACATAGGTAGCTCCCGAAACCACCATTTTTCCATCGGGTTGCAATACCAATGCTTTTGCGCGGTCTGCGAAGTTGCCAAAACTAGTGAGAACTTTTCCGTTTGTGCCAAAGGTATTATCTAAAGTGCCATTTGGGTTATAGCGAACTAAGACAAAATCTGTATTTCCATTGACTTGGGCATGACCTGCCACTACAATTTTTCCATCAGTTTGAATTGCCATTTCCTCTGCCGCGTCATTTCCGCCGTTGATGTCGGTGGTTACTACACCATTTGTACCAAAAGTGTTGTCCAGTGTTCCATTTGTGTTGTAGCGAACTAAAACAATGTTTGAATTGTTGGCTGCTGTTTCGCTATAACCCGCCACTACGATTTTTCCATTGCTTTGCAAAGCCACATCATTTGCCACATCTTTGCCGCTGCTGAGATCAGTAAATACTTTGCCGTTTGTACCAAAAGTGTTGTCTAAGATTTGGTTTGTATCATAACGTAATACCGCGATAGCTTGCGAGCTTAAATTTTCGTTTCCGCCGCCCGCCACCACGCTTTTGTGGTCGGTTTGAACTGCGATTCCATACGCTTCAGAGATTTCTCCAATGTGTGTATCACTTGCTTCTAATGGGCTGCACGAGGTTTGTCCGTAGGCAAAATGAAACAATGTAAAACTCAAAAAAAATAACTTTTTCATAATAAACTGAGTGAAAATAATAAAGTGAAACAATAATAATAAAACCTATATAGGAAAAGAACTTACAAATGTGAGTCGAATAAGAAGAAGCACCCAAAAACAATTCCTTTCCTAAAGGCAATAGTGTTCCCAGCCTAGGAAACCTAAGCATTTGCAAGAAAAATATTTTTGGATTGGAAAAATCTTGTATTTATAAGGTTTTGGTGCTTTTTAAATTCAATCTCATAATACAAAAAGTTAATAAAAGATACATCACATTTTTACAATAATTGAAATTGTTTTTCCGCCATGATGCGTACTTCATCGCCAATAGCCAAGCCTGCGGTAGCTGCGGGAGAAGGTGCGTTGAGTACATGAAGGGAATTTTGCGCATATTCAATTTTAAAATCGTCAATCATTGCGCCATCATTGCCTAGTGCCATTGCTCTTACACCTGCTCTCCCTTCGGTAATGTCGTCCATTGTAAGAGAAGGAATGAGTTTTTGTAAACGACTGAGAAACAGTTTTTTAGAAAAAGCTCTGCGGTATTCGTCTAAGCCAAAACGCCAGTGTTTGAAAAATAATTTCCATGTTCCCCCAAAAGTTAAGGCTTCCCAAGTATCTTGTAAATTAAAGTCTGTTTTATTGTAACCCTCTCTTTTAAAGGTAAATACCGCATTCGGTCCACATTCCACGCCGCCATGAATCATGCGGGTAAAATGCACGCCTAAGAAAGGAAAAGCAGGGTTGGGAACGGGATAAATTAAGTTCCGAACTTTATGCAAACCTTGTTCTGTCAAATCGTAATAATCCCCTCTAAAGCCCACGATTTGCGCATCTGTTTTTACTTGATCCATTTTTGCCAACCTATCCGAGAACAAACCTCCGCAAAAAATCAAATGTTTGCCATGAAAAGTTGCCGTTTCTGTGATAACTTGTTGTCCATCAATTCCTTTTACAATATTTATCACCTTTTGATTAGTCAAAACTTTGCTTTCGGGATTGATGCCTACGACTAATTCTGCCATTTTATTTACCATTCCCACAAAATCCACAATGCCCGTACAGCCTACTCTTACAGCTTGAATACCAGCACAATGCGGTTCAATTTCCTTAATTTGGCTTACCCCAATTTTTTCGATGTCCTCAATTTGATTTTCTATTCCCAAATTGTAAATTTTCTCCAAAAAAGGCAATTCGCTTTCATCTGTCGCCACAATAATTTTTCCACACACATCATAAGCCACTTTATGTTCTTCGCAAAATTTCACCAATTCTCTGCGCCCCACTACGCAATTTTTTGCTTTCAAAGAACCCGGTTTGTAATAAATCCCGGAGTGAATCACCCCTGAATTGCGCCCCGTTTGGTGTTTGGCAAGTTTTTCTTCCTTTTCCAATACCAAAATTTTCAGATTGGGGTGATGCAACTGCATTTTGTAGGCTGTTCCTAAGCCTACGATGCCGCCACCTACGATGATAATGTCATATTGTTGTGCCATATATAATGTAATGGATAATTAATAATGGATAATGGATAATGAAAAATTATTATAACCTACTTATTATCAATATTTTGAGCAAAATATTAACATAAACTAATTCTTACTGAATACTTACAAGCGCAAAGTTACAGTCTTTCAGGCATTTCGCAAATTTTCGTTTCTCGTTTGTATATCCGCAAAAAATTTTGTAAACTTGCTTATTCATTTCAAATCAAGGCAACTAACTATCCAAAGCTATCTCCTTGATTTTGAACGATTAACAACCATTATTATGACCTCAAAAAACGTTTTTTCTACCCTTATTTTCATTACGTTCTTGGTAATGATTGTTTTTGGCATCTTACAACACCTGCAAATTCCCAAAGGCACGCTCATTGATTGGATTCTTGGCACGGCGGCTGCATGGTGGCTATTAATTATCGTGGTATTGCCTTGGAATATGCACTTTGAAGCAAAAGAAGTGTTAGACCAAGTAAATCTTTCTCAACAAAAAGAACTGGCTATCAATGAATTAGATGTACAGTATGTTGAAAAAATTTCTCGTCGCTATTTGGGCATTGCCCTTGCTTTGCACCTAATTTCGGCAGTAGGTTTGGCAATTTTAGCTTATCTCGAAATCAGTCCAATTGGTTATTGGGGGGCGATTTTAGCTTTACTTTTGATGGGATTACGCCCTGCCATTCGCTTACACGCTTATATTATTCAACGCTTACAACTCATTCGCCAAGAAGTTCTCTACCCAAGAGAAGATGCTTACGAGCTGCGCTTAATTACCAGCGACTTAAAAATGAGATTAGAAAGTATTGAATATCAACTAAATGCCAACTATGCTGATACCTTTGCCGCTTCACAACAGCAGGAAACGAAGGCACTTAAAAACACCTTACAAAACCTACAAAAACGCATCGAAAGTATAGATATGCAGAATCAATTAGACCACGAAAAATTGCACAAAAAATCGGAAGATACTTTGGCAAAATTATCCGAAGATGCGCAATTTTTAGGGCAAGTACGCGATTTAATTCGTTTTATTAAAAATGCCTAAAATTTCTTACCTTTGACACCATTTTTCATTCTTCCTTTATTTGATAAGGATAAATAAGAAATAACTAAGCATATCATCTACAGATAAACGCTTATTTATCAACAACTTAATATTATTCACTATTCATTTTTAACTATTCACTACTTATGACATATCGCACGAAAATCATCGTATTTTTCAGTAGTTGCTTGGCAATGATAGGGTTAGACCAAGTTACGAAAGAATTAGCGAGAATATATTTGAGAGATAAAGGCTCTTTTTCCTATTTCAATGATATGTTTCGTTGGGAATATGTAGAAAATACAGGGGCTTTTTTGAGCTTGGGTTCAACCTTGCCTGATTGGGCAAACATCGTATTGCTAAGTGTTCTCCCCTCTATTGTGTTACTTTTGGTGGCTTATTATGTGGTGAAAAATATGCAACACCTCCCTTTAGGACAAATGCTTTGTTTTTCTGGAATTATTGCAGGTGGGGTAGGTAATCTCATTGACCGTATTTTTAATGACCGCCACGTAACGGATTTTATGAACATGGGCATCGGCAGTTTGCGCACGGGTATTTTTAATGTGGCAGATGTTTACATTATGTTCGGAATGATTATTATGTTGTTATTTTTTAGAGATACCAAAATTTTTACTACGGAAGAAGCCAAAATAGAAAGCGAACAAGCAAACCCTTAAAAAAGGGTGAAAATTATTCCCTTTCATGAAATAAAAAGAATGTGCTGTTTTGTGGTGAGTTTCATCACAAAATAGCTTTTAATATTACCTTTTATGACAAAAAAACTAACGATTCATTCATAAGAATTTAGTTTTTCAGGAGAAAAAGAGGGCATTACTTTGCGTTAGGCGGGTAGTTTCCTCTTTTTTTTGACATATATTTTCTTTGAGAAAGGAGAAAAAAAGAACAAATAGCAGGAAAATAAGTTATATTTTTTAGATTTACCGCTACATTTATATAACACCATGGCTGATACCAAACAACCTATCATTCACGTTGCCGAACTGTCCAAATATTTTGGAAATACCAAAGCCTTAGATGGCTTACATTTGGAAGTGCAAAAAGGAGAAATTCATGGCTTTCTTGGACCAAATGGCTCAGGCAAAACCACAACGATTCGTGTTTTATTAGGGCTTTTACAAAAAAACAGTGGTGATATTCAACTTTTTGGTAAAAATCCTTGGGAAGATGCCGTAGAACTGCACAAACGCCTCGCTTATGTTCCCGGAGATGTCAATTTATGGGATAATTTTACGGGAGATGAAGTCATTGAATTGTTGGCAAAAATGCGCGGAAACATCAATTATGATAAGAAAAAGGAATTGGTGGAGCGTTTTGGCTTGGATACTTCGAAGAAATGTAGAAGTTATTCCAAAGGAAATCGTCAAAAAGTCGCGCTGATTTCTGCCTTTGTTTCTGATGTAGAATTATATATTTTAGATGAACCTACTTCGGGGCTTGACCCTTTAATGGAAGAAATTTTTAAGGAAACAGTGAAAAATTTGGCAAAAGAAGGCAAAACCGTTTTGCTTTCAAGTCATATTCTTTCGGAAGTTGAAGCCCTTTGTGATAGAATTACCATTATTCGCAATGGAAAAACCGTTGAAAGTGGTAGTTTGGTAGAAATGCGCCACCTTACCCGCCTAAATGTTTCTTTCACAACCGAAAAAAAAGTCGGTGATTTGAGCCAATTTTCAGACGTTTTTGACTTAAAAGTAAGCGAAAACACCACTGAATTTAGCATAGAAGGAAATCAGTTAAATGCTGTATTACAATATCTTACGCAATTTGGTATCACTTCCATGACTAGCCATCAACCCACCTTAGAAGAATTATTTTTGCACGTTTATCACAATAAATAATCCCCAAGATGAAACACTTCACAGGAACACTCGCCTTGATGCGTTTTATCTTCAAAAGGGATAAAATCGCCTTACTTTGTTGGGTATTGATATTGCCTTTGTTACCGCTTGCCACAGCAAGTGCCTTTGCAAAACTGTATCCCGATGCGGCAGCCATTCAAGCCTTTGCCGCTTCTGTAAACATAAATCCCGCCGAAATCGCCTTATTAGGGCATGTTTTGTCCCCAACTTTGGGGGCATTAGTAGTGTGGAGATGGACCGCGCAAAGCGTCATTTTTTTAGGCATTTTCAATTTATTTTTCGTTACAAAACACAGCCGAAGCGAAGAAGAAACAGGTAGATATGAATTGCTAAGTTCCACCGCGATAGGGCGTTATGCCATGTTAAGCGCGACATTAGGCGTGGCATTTATTGCCAATTTACTCATTGGCATCAGCATTAGTTTTTACCTTATACAATATGGTTTGCCCACAGAAGGCTCGCTTGCCTTGGGGATTTCCGCTTTTTTGACAGGCATTTTAATGGCAACTTGCACCGCTTTTGTGGCACAACTTAGCCGCCAAGCAAGCAAAACGCGCGGTATTATGGGGGTAATTTTAACGGTCATTTACTTGTTCAAAGCTGTAGGAGAAGGCGGAGACAATGCCTTAGTGTGGCTTTCGCCAATGTGTTGGTTGCATAAAATTCGCCCTTATGCCGATGAAAATTGGGCAATTACCTTGTTATTTGTTGCATTTAGCGTAATTTTAACCACTTTTAGCTATTATTTTTTATCGAAAAGAGACATAGGCACAGGCTTTTTGAAGGAAATGGAAAGCAAAGGTGTGACTTCTCCTCTTTTGAATAATTCTCTTGCCTTAGCTTGGCGTTTGCACAGAAGTTCGATTTTTGGGTGGACTGTGAGTTTTGCAGGAATTGGCATGATGATAGGTTTTATGATGGATGCTATTTCGGCACAAATTGGAACAAATCCCGAAATTAAAGCCTTTTTGCTCAAAATGGGCAATACAAACATGGGCGATTTGATGTTTACCTTAGTAATGGCAATGCTTTCACAAGTACTTGCTGCTTACGCAATTATGTCGAGTGGGAAAATGCAAGTCGAAGAAATTGAGAATCGTAGCGACATCGTGCTTTCCTTAGCTGTGAGCCGCACGCGTTGGGCGATGAATCATTTGCTGGTAATTTTGGCAGGCATTTTTATTGTTTTATTTACGATGGGAACGATTACAGGTTTTTGTTATGGCTTAACCATTGATGCGGTAGGCGAACAAACCTTCCGCATTTTAGGCGCAACGCTCGCCTTTTTGCCCGCGCTTTGTGTCATAGCCGCCTTTGCTTTTCTTATTTTTGCTATTTCCCCCCAACGCTTTTATATTAGTTGGATATTTTTGGTATTTCTCGTCTTGCTAGGCTTTTTGCAAGAATTGGTTCCAGACGCAAAAGAGTTGGGCAAACTTTCGCCTTTTACGCACGTTCCGCAAGTATTAGTAGGCGGCAAAGAATGGATAAATTTGCTTTGGCTCTCGCTTACTGCCTTGATATTGGCAATAGCAGGCATATTTTATTATCGAAAAAGAGATATTTATTAAGGGATAGGTACAAACAGTGAACAATTAACAGAGAACAGTTATCAGAAGCAAAACTTTGACCATCAAGTAAATACGTTTTTGAAATTATACTGTAAACGGGATAAATTTTCGTAAACCTTTCGTAATTTTTCTCATTTTTTAGCGTGGGACTTAAGTCCCACGCTAAAAAATGAGAAAAATTCACCCCGTGCAAAGTATAGTAACTTATTTTGTTCGCATTACTAAGAGATAAAATCATTCTTTAATAAAATAATTAACTTACTGATTTACTGATATTTATGAAAACAATTTTGATTACAGGAGCAACCTCTGGCATCGGGGAAGCAACTGCAAGGGTATTTGCACAAAATGCCTATCGTTTGATTTTGACAGGTAGAAGAGAAGACCGTTTGCAAGCCTTGAAAACAGAGCTTTCCGCCATGACTGAAGTGCTAACATTGTGTTTTGATGTGCGAAAATTGCAGCAGGTAAAAGAAAAGCTGGGAAATTTGCCCGAAAATTGGCAAAAAATAGACGTTTTACTCAACAATGCGGGCTTAGCAGTTGGCTTGAACACCTTGCAAGAAGGAGAAATTGAGGATTGGGAGCGCATGATTGACACGAATGTGAAGGGCTTGTTGTATGTTACGCGCACCCTTGCTCCTAATATGATTGCACGCAAAGAAGGACACATTATTAATATCAGTTCTACCGCAGGCAAGGAAGTTTATCCTAATGGCAATGTCTATTGTGCCACCAAACACGCCGTTGATGCCCTTTCTCGTGCGATGCGGATAGATATGGTGCAACACAACATTAAAGTCACAAACATTGCTCCAGGTATGGTAGAAACGGAATTTTCGCTTGTGCGTTTCAAAGGAGATCGTGACTGGGCAAAATCTATTTATCAAAACATTGAAGTCTTAACCCCTGAAAATGTGGCTGATGTGATTTTCTTTGCTGCCAATCAGCCGCCTCATGTTTGCCTAAATGACATCGTATTGACGGCTACAATTCAAGCCAATAGCACGGTAGTTCACAGAAAATAAAGGCAAGATGGAAGTCCGTTTACGGGAAATTTTCATCTGATTTTTCCCTTTTTAGGGGAAAAATCCTATCTTTGCTTTATTAAGTATTGGGTGAGAAAAGAGATTATATGAAGAAATTTGAATTAAGTGTTTGATAAACAATCGCTTAATCTAATTTTGCTTATAAACTATCACCCACTTTCAATCATTTATTTTTATTCATTCACAAAAACATGGAAGCAAACAAAACAAATGCACAGGCAGCAACGCCTACAAGCAATAGATTTCGTAAATGGGGTATTTTAGGGATTTTAATGGTGCTACTCATTTTAGGAGCAGTCGTTTTTGCAAAGATTGGCGGCTTTGGTTGGATGGCAAATGGCGTGGTAGGTTGCAAAAGTGAAGGGATGCGGGCAGGAAGTTTAATTAAATTCACCAAAAAAGGCTGGATATTCAAAACGTATGAGGGCGAAGTCGTACAAAAAGCCTTTTCAACTTCTACCGAAGACCATTGGTTTTTCTCGGTAGATGATGAAAAAGTGGCACAAAAACTAGATGAGGCAATGCGACTAGGAAAAAGTCAGCATGTTTCCTTAGATTATTGCCAAAAGGCATTCAAAGTAGATTGGAAAGGCGAAACCGATTATTTTGTAACAAAAGTAGAATTTGCAGGAAATTAATCTACTTTTTATTGTGTTCTACGCAAAAGTTCGGAATGCTTAGAAGCGTTCCGAACTTTTGCATAAATAATTACACTATTTCGTAATAAAAATGACGTATTTCGCTCTTATTCATAGAGCAGAGTTTAAACCCTGCTCTATGAATAAGAGCGAAATAGCTAGAATAAATACGTATTTTTTAACTCAAAATGGTATTATATGTCCTTCTCGTATCTTTTTAAGCTATCATTTCCCAACTGAATCCGTTCTTTCCAAACAAAATGTTTGGGCAAATTGGGTGCAGCCAAGCCGTTTTTTACCAATTTCGCGCCTCTAAAACGATAAATTTCATCAAAATATTGATAATCAATAAACTGACTTAATAAATTTGTCCCACCTTCTACCAAAATACTGCAAATATTTAGCCTTTCATACAATTCTTGGCATAATTGCGTGATGTTATCAAAAGTAGCCAAATCTTGCGGGCAAAAATACGTTACCTGCCCTTGAACTTCCTCTTTTTTCTCATTTATTACAATGGTTTGCGCTTCTCCATCTGTAAAAAGGTTCAGCGTTGGCGACAATTCCAAAAATCTATCTAGCACAATGCGAATGGGGTTTTTGCCCACAAAATGGCGAACTGTCAACTGAGGATTGTCAATTTTGGCAGTAGTTAATCCCACCATAATTGCATGATGTGCTGCCCTTAATTGATGGGTATAAATTTTAGCAAGATGTTGGGTTATAGCAGTCGTTTCTAAATTACCTTGCGCATCTTTCCTTGCCAAAAAACCGTCCCATGACTCTGCCCATTTTAGGCAAATAAAGGGGCGTTTTTCTAATTGATTGACAAAGAAAATTTTATTTAAAGCCTGAAAAGGTTCAGGGTTTTCGCATACTTCTACTTTTACCCCTGCTGCTCGCAATTTTTCCACACTTTTCCCCGCCATTTGCGGATTTGGGTCGAGGCAACCCACTACTACATGAGGAATTTTATGTTTTAAAATCAAGTTGGCACAAGGAGGAGTTTTCCCAAAATGGTTACAAGGCTCTAAGCTCACATACAAAGTCGCATCAGCCAATAAATGCGGCTCCTTCACTGCTTCAATCGCTGCCACTTCGGCATGTGGTCCGCCCGCCTTTTCATGATAACCCTCGCCAATAATTCGGTCTTGATGCACAATGACTGCACCTACTTTGGGATTTGGAAATGTATGACTATCTGCTAATTTAGCTAATTGAATGCAACGAAGTAAATAGGCTGGTACCATAATAAATCAAAATTGAAAAATGGGGCATTGACAAACTTCTTCTTACGAAAATAAATTTAGCTACAAAAATATGCCACTTTGTTAAATGTACCAAGAAAATAAATATTTGATACAAAAAATTCGGTGGATAACAAGCACCCACCGAATTTCAAATTGTATAAAAAAATGTAGGAGCTGCGCCAAGCGATCAACCTGGTACCCTTGCTGCCTTCCGACCCTGGGGGAGTTTCCAAGGATCTGCCTGCACAGTCCTACAGGGGACAAAATTAAGAAGGTTTTTCATTTTTGCAAAACATTTCCTCCATTTAGGCAAAAAAAATTACATCTCGCACAAAAAATATCATAATTTGATGACTTTTTCGTAGTATTGCTATCTGAATTACAAGCGATTATCTTTTTATTAACATATTTAATTTTTTTTCACATTTTATGAAAAAAGTTTTTTCTATCCTACTTGTTTTGGCTGCTTGTTCGGCAGGGAATACACTCTTTGCTCAAACCAAGGCAGTAGGGCAACAAGTAAATGTGGCTGCTCCAAGCGCACCTGCACCCATTTCTGGTCGCCAAAATTTGGCACGTACGATTATCGCCTTGCCTGATTTACAAGCTCAAGATGTAGCGGCAATGGAAGCGCAACTGAGAACTTTGCCTGGTGTAACACGCGTTCTTATAGACCTAAACAACAAGCAAGTGGTTTTAGCCTATGATAAAGTTGCAACTGATGTACCTCAAATTGCGACAAGTATGCGTGCAATGAATATTAAAATGGAAGTTGTACATCCTGTGGCAACAGAAAAAATGGATATGCAACCTAGCAAACAAGACTAATTTTTACGCGTTATTTCGTAAAATACACACAATGCCCTGCATTTTTTCTACGAAAAATGCAGGGCTGTTTTGTGCAAAAACTGTATATAATTGGTATCTTTGCAAAAAATAAGCAATAAAATGAAACGTTTTAATACCTCTGGTCCAAATTTATCAGAAGAGCATTATACAATAAGTCGAACCAGCTACTTGGAACAAGGAGTTGACTTAGTGCTGCAACGGCGTTATTTCACGATTTGGGCACCTCGTCAAACGGGAAAAAGTACTTATTTTCGGCAATTAGCCTTGATTTTGCAAACGCAAGGTTATGAGGTAGCACACATTAATTTTGAAAATTATAAAACAACTTCACTGCAGATATTTGTTCAAACTTTGAAAGAGGAATTAGCGCATTTTTGGGACATTGATTTTAACGAAAAACAAGAACTCGCAAGTATTTTCAGGGTAATTCAAGCAGAAAAAACAAAAAAGTACGTACTCATCATAGACGAAATTGAAGGGGTAAATCCTGAATATTTGGGTGACTTTCTTCATTCTATTCGAAATGCTTATCATTCAAGAACGGAACATTCCCTAAAATCGGTGATTTTGGTGGGGGTTACAAATATTGTGGGTGTCATTCAAGACAATGCAAGTCCGTTTAACATTGCCGAAAATTTGAATTTGCCTTATTTTACAGAAAAAGAAACGTTCGAATTATTAGAAATGCACGAACAAGAAACAGGACAATTATTTGAACAAAAAGTAAAACAAAAAATTTATGATATTACCGCAGGGCAGCCAGGCTTGGTAAATGGCTTTGCAAATCAATTAGTTACACGCTATTCTACTGAAAAAGAATTGAATTATCAACAATATTTAGTAGTAGAAAATTGGTATTTAACAGAGGGCGTTGATAAAAACATTTCCAATATCATTAACAAGGCAAAGCAATTTCGCCCTTTGGTAGAACTCATGCTTTTTAAGGAAGTAAAAATTCCTTTTGAGATTTATCGAGAAGCAATTAAAGTGCTGTATGCGAATGGTTTACTAAAAAAAGGGGCAGGCGGTTTTACAGAATTTTGGGTGCCTCTGTATAAAAAATGTTTACACACTGCTTTTTATCCTTACACAAATGGAGAAGGGCAACGAATTGGGGAAAGTGTCAATAGTCGTTTGTATTTTACAGAAAATGGGAAACTGAAAATTGAGGTGCTAATTGAAAAATTCAAGGAATATGTAAATCGCAGAGGGTTTGGCGTTTTTCGAGAAAAAACGGGAGAACTCGATGAACATAAGCAACCCATTTACAAATCTATTCCCGAAGCTGCGATGATTTATGCCTTTGAAACCTACATTCAAGCCGTTTTGCAGGAGTTAGAAGGGAAAAGTTATCGCGAAGCAAACACTGCTTTAGGTAAAACAGATTTGCTCGTAACCGTTGGGAACGAAGATCTATTAATTGAAAGTAAAGTGTTCTCGGGGGCATCTGCGTATAAAAAAGGAAAAAATCAGCTTGCTTATTATTGCAAACATTTGGGCTTAGAACGCGGCATTTACCTCGTGTTTGTTGCCGAACATTTAATGAAAATCCACGAAGAAACAATTTACGAAGCCATCGAAAACATCGAAGGCGTAGAGATTTACACTTACATCGTGTTATATGAAGAAGATTTGCCTGAGTATCGGAAACCTGCGACAAGGAGAAATGTGAAGAAAAAATAGAAACATACTTATCTCTTTTTTTAGGACTTATAAGTACTCGATAAAAATTAGTGGTAGTCCTACAAATGTAATGCTGTACGGGCTGCTTTAGCTGCCCGATAACTTGCAAAAACTTCGTTTTTGCGCTTCTGCGGCAGCTAAAGCAGCCGCTACAGGTTTTAGTTAGCATTACATTTGAAGGACTACCAAAATTAGTTTATGTTCATATTTTCGCTCAAAAAATTGATAATAAACAAGTTAAAATCATTGTCCATTATCCTTTATTAATTATCCATTCCTTATACTTAGGTGTTTTGCCACAATTTCCTGCCCAAAAAACAACTTTGCATCTGCACTGAAAATTTCTGCACCTCCTGTGGTCAGAAATTCTAGGCTGCCATTTTTACTACAATTTTCTTCAATTTCAGGGTGCAGAATGAGGTAGTTTTTAAGGCTTTCGGCAATAATTTCGCCTTGAGCAAGGAGTTCAATGTGTTTGGGTAAATAACGTTGAATTTGCTTCATCAACAAAGGATAGTGCGTACAACCCAAAATAATCGCATCAATTTGTGGTGACTGTGCGAGTAGGTGCATAATATGGCGGCGAATAAAAAAAGCCGTTCCTTCATTGTCAATTTCGTTATTTTCGATAAGCGGCACCCACATCGGGCAGGCTTCTTGAAATACCTGAATATCAGGGAAAAATTTACGAATTTCGAGCAAATACGATTGGCTATTAACCGTTCCACTTGTGCCTAAAATGCCAATGTGTCGCGTTTGGGTATAAGCTCCTATTCTTTCTGCCGTAGGGCGAATCACGCCTAACACTTTGTTTTGTGGAGCAATAAGGGGTAAATCATGTTGTTGAATGGTGCGTAATGCCTTTGCCGAAGCCGTATTACAAGCCAAAATCACCAGTTGACAATCTCTTTTGAATAATTTTTTCACACAATCTAAGGTGTATTGATACACAGTTTCAAAGGTACGCGAGCCATAAGGCGCGCGTGCATTGTCGCCCAAATACAAATAATCGTATTGAGGGAGGGACTTTACCAACTCTTTTAACACTGTTAAACCACCATAACCCGAATCAAAAACACCAATTTTCATCGTTTTACCTTATTCTACATATAACATCAAACCTTTTAAGTACTCTCCTTCGGGGTGATAAATATTGATAGGATGATCGAAGCCTTGAGAAAGATGCGCCAAAATACGCACATTTCTACGAGAATCGGCAGCCGCGCCAAAAATAATTTTTTGAAATAAATCTCTGGAAATGTGTTGACTACAAGAAAAAGTAAACAAAATTCCCCCTTTTTTTATCTTCTTAAATGCCTTTAAATTAATTTCTTTGTACCCACGTGAGGCTTGATTGACGGTATGAATACTTTTAGAAAAAGCAGGCGGGTCAAGAATGATGAGGTCAAAATCATCTTCAGGCATTTCTTTGAGATAAGCAAAGCAATCTGCGGTAACCGCTTGATGGGCTGCATTTTCACCAAAATTAAGTAACACATTTTGGTTTGTCATTGCGGTAGCATTTGCAGAAATATCCACAGAAATGACCTCTTTCGCGCCACCTGCTAAGGCAAAAATACTAAAACCGCCTGTATAAGAAAAAGCATTTAGCACTTTTTTGTCTTTTGCGAACTGTTCTACCATAAAACGGTTGTCTCTTTGGTCAAGAAAAAAGCCTGTTTTTTGCCCTTCTTCCACATTTACCCAACACTTTCGCCCATTTTCCAAAAACATTTCCGTAGCTTTTTTTCCATGCAACCAATTCGTTTCTGATTCCTCCGCCCGATTTTCAGGTTTTAAATAAATATGCTCAATTCCTACTTCCTTCACCAAAAAATCGCACAAAAGCGCCTTCAACGCCACCGCGCCTTGCGTGCGAAGCTGCACACTTGCTACCGAATTGTAAATATCTACCACCATACCCGGCAGCGTATCCCCTTCGGCATGAATGAGGCGAAAACCATTCGTTGTTTCTGTATTTAATATTCTTTTACGTAGCTGATAGGCAGATTGAAATTTTGCCCACCAAAAATTATCGTCAATTGTAAGCGGTTCTTGCGTAAATTGAAACAAGCGCACCACAATTTGGCTATTCGGCGAATAATGCCCATAACCCAATAATTTTTGGTCAGTACTACGTACTTGCACGATGTCGCCTTCTTTTGCGTTTTCGACTTTATGCACCGCCCCCGAAAATAACCAAGGATGCTGCAATATTAAGGAGCGTTCTCTGTCTTTTTTAAGGGTGAGAACGGGATAATCTGTTTTCATGGAATTGCATTAACAAGGGGCAAAATAACGATATATTTGGGGGATTTCCTATAAAAAAGCAGCGTTTCAAACCTTAAAAAAGTTTGAAACGCTGACTATGAAGAAATAGATTATCTTTTATTTATACAAATTACAACCATAAACGGTTCTAATTCCGCCAATTTTATCTAAGTATTTTTCGCCAACCTCATTAATTTCTGATAAACTTCTGTGCTTGCCATTACCTTTACCAGAAGCTGAGAACACCATGTATAAAATATCATTGCTGGCAACTCCCGCATCTTCATCTTTGGGATTTACATTAGAAATGCCTAATTGTTTTGCCAAATAAATAGAACCCTCGCCAATCAAATCGCCAGGACCTCTATCCGCAACAATCGCATAAGCACCTCTTTTGGTTTTGCTATTATAAACATAAGCCATATCTCCAAGTTGCGCCCCAGCATTAAAAACAGCTTTAGGAAGCGAAATATAAGGGACAACTTCTGAGTTTACATAACGATAGGGACTTTCTTTTGGAAATTCTGAGTTATACAAAGCCGTAGTAGAAATATAATAACCAGGTGTATTTGTATTCGCTCCTTGCACAACAGGTTGCCCATTAGGTTGTGTTACGATTCCGAACCAATTACCATCTTTCCCTGCGTGTTGTGTGTAATCTAAGCCCATGTCTTTGGGTCCGTAAGCACGCGGTGAGCCATCTACATCAATACTGAATTTCGCTTTATAGCATAGAACGGGAGTAGGTGTACCATTAAGTTTCCAAATAGAAACATTTTCAACCGTACCTACGTTACTTTTTTGATACATAAAAATTCCGCCTGTTTGCGCTTCTGGTTTCGAAGCTTTTACAGGTTTATCTGCAATAGGTTTTGAAGGAGTCGCAGATTTTGGTACACTAACCTTTGCTTGCGTTTTTACTTTTGCCTTTTTCTTTTTAGCAGCAGCTTTCTTTTTCGCTAAGGCTTTTGCTTTTTTTGCCTTTTCCTTTTTCTCGTTTTTAGAAGAAGGAGAAGGTTTTTCGCGCGGCTCTTTAGGGTCAATCGTAACATCTGCCGGATTTTCTTCGGTAGGCGTTTCGATTTGCGCTACTTCCTTGCTAATCGCATCATCTTCAGAAGCAGAAGTTACCTGCATAATACTACTTGTGGCTGATGCCTCTGAATTGGCTACGGGTTCTTTCGATTTTTGGTTACAACCTAAAATCGTAACAACCGCGAATAAGGGGAGTAATATATACTTCATAAAATTTTGTCAAGTTTAAAAATACTACAACATTAGAAACTAAAGGAGTATTTATGAATGAAAGAACGATGTTGGAATGATGGAATAAGACGAAATTTTCAACTTTCTTTTTCTTATTAAGAACTTTTTGTACGAATAAAACCGAAATACTTGGCAAAGTTATAATTTGTGTTTGGGTATTTGCAAATATTCAGTCGTTTTTCTTAAAAAATTAATGAATTTCTAATAATTGAGCTTAATCTTTAATTTTTAGCGCATTTTTTTTAAGGAAATTTTGTCTATTTGTTCTTTTTTATGTGATTTGACAAAATGCCTTTAGTCTGTATAACTACTTTTTATGAAAAGGGTTTAACTTAGTTTTAAATTTAGTTATTTTTTCTAAATTTTGTTTTTTTGCCTATATCCACGCAGAATTAAGCGCAAATTAATAGATTTCAAATGATTCCACATTTGGAATTTTCAAGTTATTTCCTAAAAAAATCAGTGTGAGGTATGTAAGATAAGAACTAAAACCACGCTAATTGTTCAAGAAATA